>CAZIAG010000013.1:0-20068 GCA_964537375.1 uncultured Roseivirgaceae bacterium | reverse complement strand
GGGCTAAATAATACGACGATGGCGCACGCAAACCCGATTAAGCAGGGATATCGAAATCACGCTTCGTTCGACAAAGGTGGATTTTGGAAACTTGCTCCAGACGTGTTGGGTACATTCATGGGTGCGGACATCGTACGCGACACGACGCTTTTCGTCTTACCTGAGAACACGCGTCGATACCGCACTTCGGATTTTACCTACCAGTGCTTTAAAGGCATATTTGACGATCCGGAATTCCGCGAGGCCTATGAACCGGCATTGGTCCAGAATAGACAGTTTGACTATTTCATTTTCGGGTATTATAAAACGAGCTTCTTGGATGAATTGTCGGCAAGCGGTGGTTTTTCAATCAAGGTCCTTGAACGAAAGCCGGTTCCCGGCAAACATGAGTTCAACAATCTCCCAAAAAGCGTCGTCACTGCCTCGGAACCGAGATGAGGTGAGGGCCTGCGTTGTTCCACGCTGAGGTGTGTTTTGGGTTTCCGGGCCCGCGTTCTTTAAGCCACGAACTTGAACGCGGGCAGCGAAGACCTTCACGACGACCGGTATGCCATTTCATGTGGCGATCGGATATAAGGACCGAGAAAAATCCTCGCGTAAATCCTTACGATAGCCAGTCCATTAATGATAAACGAAAGCGCCCATGTCAAGGCCAGAAAGAATTGATGTTCATGAATATGTGTCAGGATAAGGTCTTCACCAATAAACGTTGGAGTAATCGGGAATCCAGCCAGGCCAAGACAACAAACCAGGAAAACGAAAGCCAGTCTCGGATACAGGTAGGCATGTCCATTGAACCTGTCCAGGTCGATTTGTTTTTCCAGTAGTCGGAGAAGTCGTAAACAGACCCATCCGCCGATGCCGGCGACCAATACGCCGCTTAGGTAAATCAACGTGTGAACCGGGACAAACGTCTCATTGATTGAAATCGCCAATGCAATCCAGAGGTGGCTCATTATGATCAGCCCCCAACTAAGTTTTACATTGGTGCGTTCGGTCAAAGCTTTAAGGGAGCAAGCCAGAGCAATGACTCCTAAAATGCCCGGTAGCCTCAATTGAATTGTAGAATGAATCTCCTCCACTACGAAAACGCAAAAGTATCCGACGATAAGCAATGGGATCATGAATGCCAGTGTACGGCCTGAAGTCAGAAAACTCAGCCGGTTGCCGATTCGCTTAAGCGGATTCCATAGGTAGCGATACATTAATGTGTCCAGATTCCATTCCTTCAGACTCAATACGTACAATGAATACTCAATTTTTCGCGGGAGAGAATCCTCGAACGTGTGCTGTCGCGGGATGAAGTTATAAAACTGATCACGTATCAGGTATGTGACTGCAGACGGCGACACAAGCAACTGGTAGGTCCTGAGGAATGCATTGCCTGCGAAATGAAACAACGCGACATCGAGCCAACCTAAGGCCACTTCCATGAATATTATTCCGATCTGTGCGATCGATCCGTACGCTATCTGACTTTTCACCGTAGACTGTACACGCGCGATGCCAGAGGCTATAATGCTGGTGACGAGACCCAGCGATCCAATCAGGATGCGAACCGAAAATTGATGCGCCCAGAAGGGAAAGGTTCGGAGCAGGAGGAAAACGCCGATATGGACCGAGAGCGAGCCATAGAATATTGCACTCGACGGCGTTGGCCCTTCCATCGCGCGGGGCAACCATGAGGAAAACGGTAGTTGCGCTGACTTGGCCGCGGCGGACAACAGGATCATTAATGAAATAAAAACCCCGATCAAGGTGTGACTTTGAAGCTGCGTGTGGACCGCGCCATAGTCGTAGAGTTTTTCAAACCCAATATTCTGCCGCCACAAATGGTGACTCATCCAAATCGCGAGAAGCAGGCCGACGTCACCGATGCGGTAGATGGAAAATACTTTTACTGCGTTCTTCACCGGGAGATAGCGATGCCGGTAGAACGCGATCAGCAAAAAGGAGGCAATGCCAAGTATCTCCCAACCGATAAACAATGTCTCCATGTTTCCTGCGAATACCACCAGGCTGTATCCGAAGTAAAAGAAGAGCGTGTTGTTGAAAAAACGTTTATAACCAGCCTCACGGTGGAGGTAGGTTCCACTGTAAACCATTACGAGAGACGTTAGCACGGCACCGATCAATGCATATACGGCCGTGATCTTGTCGAAACGAAAAGCAATGAAGAATTGGTAGTGATCCAGCTCAAGCAATACCAATGTTCTAATGTCGAGCGAGGCAAGCTCATTGACTACCCACCAAGTCGTTAGTGAGGTAACGACTCCACCCTGCAATGCAGCCGTGAAGAATGCCGATCGAGATAATAAACGTTCATGGCGCCTCGGTATCACTACGCTCACCAGGAAGCCGAGTAACGGAATCGCAATACAGAGATGAAGCAATACCGACATATACTTAGGTAATTATGTGTACCGGTATATTGCCTTCGAATGTCTCCACAAGCTCATCGACGTTGGAACTGTATCGAATGATGGACGACGTCGAGTAAGGAAAGAAGCCTCCTCTCCGGAAGATAGAATATTTTCGGGTGTCGGGACTCAGCGCCACGAGGTGAATCCATTCATTCGAAAACCATTCGTATGTCTCCGGGTTTCGCATGACGGCGGTCCTTACAATGTCGGGGTAATGTTCAATGACGACCATTAGGCGTACCGGGTCGTGGATCTCCACCATTTGCCCCGGTAAACCGGGTCGCAGATCTCCGTCGACACCGTTCGCGACGGCAAAAAGACCCACGACATTGTGGGGAAGTTTGCTTCCGGCGCCGAGTTTCTGATTGTCTACACGCGAAAAGAAGTATTCGAGATTGATCCCCCCACATACAGAAGCGGCGGATTTCAGGATCATCGAAAGGTAGTGACCGTCAGGGTCGATACGGTAGTCGTAACTATTTAGGAACGCCCTGCGATCAAGGAACAGGTCCCGCGTAAGGGAGCGCCGGCCTACCACGCATATGGCGTTCGTTGCATGATTGTATTCCGGCCTTGGCTCGAACAAGGATACCGACCTGCGTTTGACGCGATCGTGGATATCTTCAATCTCACCCCGTGTGTTGATGGAGGCGAACCGTCGTGATCTTTCCTTCGCATTCTGCTTCATCGCGCGGATGAACGTCCGGGCATTGTCGCGATGGCGTTTTTGGTTCTCGCGGGTAAGGGAATCCTCATCATAGTAGACGATTTCATCGCGGGTGGTATCGTGTAAGGCGCCGACAAATTGGGTGTGTTCCGGGATATGAATACCGCGGGCTGCCAGATGATCGCGCACTTCCGACCGATTGGCCATGTAGCATATTACGCGGGCGTTAACCGATCCCGGCCGACCGGAGCATGCGCCGCAATCGTACGCAGCGTAGTGCGGATTGTTCACACTGCTGGACCCGTGACCCACCACGTACACAAGTGATGCAAACTCGGACACCAGGCCGATGCTTTTTAGTAGTTCCTCGACGCAGTTCGTCATCTCCTCAATGGTGAAGCCCACACGCAGACGATTTTCCGTATGACCGTGCCTGTTCTCTAGCGTGAGTCGGGCAACTTTGTCCATGTAGTTGAAAGACGAAGCCGTCGCCGGACTGCCCGAGGGAAGGAAGATTTGGATAAATAGCCGGACCGCAGACCAGAACCCAATTGTTTGGGAAATGATCCACCCGGCAAGCAGCGTGTGTGATCGCTTTGTGAAATGAAGAGCCCTTTCATGCTTCTTGCGTCCCCCTTGTTCGCGAATCAATACTTCCGGCTTAACCGTCGCTGGGCAAAGCTTGGTGTAAAATTTCCCGTGTTCGGGTTTGAAATAGAATTCAACGTTAAAATGCCCAGGGGTGCCGAAAGTCTCACAACGCGCATCGGCCAGCTCAAGATAACGGCGAAGCGAACTTGATCGGTCGTCGATACAAAACAACGCCTGGAAACTTTTTTCCGTCGACGCATTGCTGGAAGGTTCGGTGTTTTCTATGGCCGCGAGAACCTGATCATAGTAGCTCCATTCGAATGCTTTTTGCCAGAGGGCGAGCGCTTCCTGCTGTTCGGTTAGCACGACTGTGTCGAACAGCTTCACCGGTGGCTTCGAAAGTTCGCTCGCCAGGGGACGAATATCTTCTCCAAAAAGGTAAAGCAGGGCGTCGAGTTCCAGCAGGAGTTCGAGTATGATGACGTCACGCAGGCTGATTTGCTTATAATCGAGCAGTGTATGTGGATGGTCTTCCACGACATTTACCATGCCCGACCACCCCTGATGAGCGAATTGCTGATCAAATAGATACCGTTCGTATAGCGTGGGGTCGCCGACCAGTATCTCCAACAGTTCCTCAACGCGGGTATTGCCGGCAAGCAACCATTTCTTGACATGGGATGTACGAAAAAAGCTCGTGAAACTGTTTCTCTCGAGTTCAGTTACGCTGGCGAGAAACCCGCGATTGTGCACGGGGAAACGCCAGAGCGCGATGCCCTGGTCGAGATAGCTGCTGAGTATTCTGAAGAGTGTGGGGTGCACCATTGCGTCGAGATCGATCTTGAAGGCGCTTTTCCACTGGGCACGCAACTGTCCGATTCGAGGTTGGTAGGTTTCGCGGTAGTCGGTATACAGAAGTTTATCTTTCCAAGCCTTCAGATTCCCAGCACCCTTTTCCGTAACAATTACTTTTTCGAGTATGACTTCGGATATCTCACCTTCGGCAAATAGTGCGCGGAACTTGCTCAGTCCCATAGACACCCTGTACCCGAAGATGGCAGAGGCGGTTGCTCTCGCCTCGTCAAACGGCAGGTGCTGAAAAGCATGAAGGGGATTGTGGTGAACGAAATCCTTTAGCGGTCCCTGTGCCGGCAGATAGTGTTTGATCGACGCGATGATCCGGTCGATTTCCGACGGCTCTCCTGCAGCGTGACGTGTGTGGCCGGGCGACTGAGCACCGGCTGTTCCGGTATTCATGAATCTTTAGAACAACGCGAAGTTGCCGCTATTCCTCTTGTTGTGCTATGACGAAAGTCAGTTTCTCGTTTTCCTGGCGCGTTAACGTGGTTGCCCATGCCGTATTAATCCCTCGACGATGAGAAACTGCGCTGCGGCGTAGGTGGATAAGATGAGGGCATCGGCTCCCACCACCGGATTCAGAAATTTATTGATCGCCAGAATCGAATCGGATACCATAAAAAGCAGGGCACCGACGAAGATCATCCAAAAACTCACGGGGCCGGTGCGACCGTACCGAAAGAGCGCCACCAATACCATGGTGCAGAGAACCGTCGCGTAAATAATTACCGGAATTCGAAGAGGCCCCAAGGCTGGGAACAGGACCACGACAAGGCCGGAAGCAGCCAGGATGACGGGAAACGACAACCTCACGCGGTGTAGCCCCGTTATCGCGTCGGTGCTCTCGTCTTCCCGGTGGTGCCGGTAAGCGACGATGTAACATAGGTGCGCCGCGAGGAAAGCCACAAGACCCTGCACGAAATAGGCTGCGTCCATCAAAAAGACATCCCCCGCGAATGAACAAGCCAGCGCAAGAAGAACAACGATGGAGCGGTGTTCCCGGGCAATGGCCAACGTGTAATAAATTCCCAGGAGCGGGATCAGCGCCGGTTTGGTGATGCGATAGAGAAGTTGGGTGTCCAGCAGGGCAGCTGCCACGAGCCCTATGGCGCAAATCGCAAATAGTAATCGGAACAGTATCTTCATAGGGATCGGGTGGTCGGCCGGGCTAAAAGAACAACAATAAATCCAAGCGCCGCCAGGGCGGTACATATTGCAAAGGTGGTAAAAAATCGGGAAGGTTGATTCGCGTAAATATAACCCGATGCCAGTGCGCCGATTCCAATGCCCAACTCCATAAATATGTAGAGTGATGCAATGCCACGGCCTTTGAAATTCTCAAGGCTGAGGTCAGTGGCCCACGCCAACAGGGTCGGGGAGGTGGCGCCATAGCCGAAACCGTACAATAAGATGCCGGCGATCAGTAAACCTCGAGTATCCGCCATCATGATTAATGCCATACCCGCAACGATGAGCAAGGTTGAAAACCGCAACACGGGTTGGCGTCCCCATCGGTCTGAAGCTTTGCCTCCTATAAGACGGATTGCGAGTGACGCAAGGGTAAAGTATGCGAACAAAAGGCCCGGGTTTTTGACGCCGACATGGTCTCCAAAGTCGGGGATGACGGTCAGGAACGCGCCATAGGCGTATGCACACAATGCCATCGTGATGCAAGGAAACGTTACCCGCGGCTCGAAAAGGTCCCGGCGATCGATTGCCAACGATGACAGGCGAAATGGTTTTTGCGGACGCCGGGTTTCTTTAAGGCGAAGGACCATTACAACGGCCAGCAGCGCAAAAATGGCCGAAGTATAGAACATCGCTTCCGTGCCCATCCGGTTCGAAATCAAGCCACCGAGAGCAGGACCACCTGCCATGCCGATGCCGGCGGCGGTCCCGAGGATTCCCATCCCTTCGCCGCGCCTCTCGACAGGAACGATGTCAGCCAGATAGGCGGTCTGACCTGTCGGCGTGAATCCTGTAGAGAGTCCGTGCACGAGTCGCAATACGAGAAACCCGGCCACCGTGGTCAACAAGGGATAGATGAGACTACAGCTAAAACAAACCACTGATCCGACCATGATCACCGGAATACGCCCTATCGTGTCAGCGAGCCTTCCGCTGAATGGACGCGAAATCATCGCCGTGATGGTAAAGACGGAGATGATGTACCCTTTGTAGTCGGCGCCGCCCAACTGGGTGAGGAAATCCGGCAGCTCCGGAATGATCATGTTGAAGCTCGCGAAGAACAGCAGTGAACTCAGGCACAGCAGCCAGAATGGTCGGCGGTAAGTTTCCAAGGTTCAAGTGCGCCAGGCGTCAACAATAAACAAATTTGCTGAACACGATCTAAGGGCTTGTAGCAATCGCTTTCTTATTTTGGTTGTGCCTCCTCCTGTTGGCTGAGCAGAAACGCTTTGATGTAATCGTCCAGGTCGCCGTCGAGGACGTTTTGCGCATCCGTTCGTTCAACCCCGGTGCGCGCATCTTTTACAAGCTTGTAGGGATGAAGGACGTAATTCCTGATCTGCGAGCCGAAGTCGATTTTCATCTTGCCAGCTTCAATCTTATCCCGCTCGGCATTGCGCTTCTCCATCTCGAGTTGGTAGAGACGCGACTTCAGCATCTGCATTGCTCTTTCCCGGTTGGCATGTTGCGACCGCTCCACCTGGCATACGATGACGATATCTGTGGGTTTGTGCCTGAGCTGCACCTTGGTCTCAACCTTATTGACGTTCTGACCGCCTGCACCACCCGAACGCGATGTCTGGATCTCGATATCGGCAGGGTTGATCTCGATGTTAATTGAATTATCGACGACGGGGTACACAAACACTGAAGCGAATGATGTATGTCGTCGGGCGTTTGAGTCAAAAGGGGAAATGCGCACCAAACGGTGCACGCCGATTTCCGATTTGAGTTTTCCGTAGGCAAAAGGTCCGTCGATTTCCAGGGTAGCTGACTTTATTCCGGCCACGTCTCCCGGCTGATAATCCACCTGGGTAACCTTGTAGTCGTTCTTCTCCCCCCACATGATGTACATGCGGTTGAGCATATCGGCCCAGTCCTGGCTTTCGGTACCTCCGGCACCGGGATTGATTTCTACGATCGCACTGAGTTGGTCCTCTTCCTTGCTCAGCATCTTTTTGAATTCCAACTCTTCGACCGCTTTCGCCGTCTTCATGTATTCCGCATCCAACTCGTCTTCTCCGACATCGCCGGCCAAATGAAATTCGTTCAAGACCTCCAGATCCTCCAGCATTTTGAAAACGTTCTCAAAAGCGTCAGTCCAGACCTTTTTGGTGCGGATACTTTTGAGGATTGCCTCTGCCTGTTTTGGATTATTCCAGAAATCGGATTGTTGGGTAATCAGTTCTTCGTCTGTGATCTCAGCGCGCTTACGATCGTAGTCAAAGATACCTCCTCAAGGCGCCAACGCGTGCCTTCAAGTCTTTCAACTGTTCTGTGGTCATGGTCTGTTGCGTTAAAGTCGCAAATATAGGGAAATGGAAGTTAGCAGCCTGATCGACCCTCCCGGTTGTTGCTCTCAACGACGCTTGTCAAGGTAGAATATGGATCGCTCGTCAATCGCCATCAGCCGATACCGACGGTTGATCTTCTGAGAACGCGGCCGGATCAGGGCAAGCGGAAGACCGACGCCGACGGCAGCGATGGCCGTTCGGGAGACGGTTGGGTCAAGGGAGAAACCCTTGCCCTGGACGGCCACCGTGTTGACCTGGTCGACAAGGAACAAGCCCGCACCGAATATGATTAGTCGTTGCCCAATCCGGTTATAGAACCGCGAGCGCTTAATATATACACGTTCAATCCGATGTAGGGGTATAGTGTCGCGGTGTAACTTGACAGCGTTTGGAAAAACATTGTTCACATAGGAACGCCGAACACGCGTTTCACCCTTAACCTTCAAGGTGATCTCATCGCCGGGGCAGAAACGATGTATCAGGTCTTCTCCCTTCACAAGAATAAGTTGTTGACCGACGGCTTCCAGGGCACCCAGCAGGAATATCAAAGCATAGAAGATTCTCACAGTCGTGTCATCAAAAAAAAATGGCCCCGAAAGGTCGAGGCCATCAAACTATAACTAAAAACCGTCACATCCTAAGGACCCAATCGAATGGATCTGGCCGGGTTCCGCGTTTAATCCCCTCCAATTCGTCGTAGACGCGGTTGGCGAAACGCCTTTCTGACACCGGCGGTAACACATAATCTTTACCCTCATGCCCGATAAGTTCGATATGCGCTATTGTCGCAGCAGTACCTGCGCCAAATGCTTCCTGTACCCTGCCTTTTTCCAGGGCATTCACGAGCTCGTCTACAGAGATTTGCCTTTGCTCCACTTTCATTCCCCAGCTCGCTGCGAGGGTGAGTACACTGTCGCGCGTGATCCCCGCAAGGATAGAATCAGACAAAGCTGGCGTTATCAACGTGTCGTCGATCACGAACATCACATTCATCGTGCCCGATTCTTCAATATATTTATGCTCCTTACCATCCGTCCAGATGAGCTGGTGGTAACCCTGGTCCTGTGCGAGCTTTGCCGGGTATATGGCGCCACCATAGTTGCCCCCGGCCTTGGCGAATCCGGTCCCACCCTGGACAGCCCGTGTGTAATGGGTTTCGATCTTAACCTTTACCGGGGTCGAGTAGTAAGCGCCCACTGGACTTAAGATGATCATGAACGTAAACTCCAGCGATGGCCTGATGCCGATGTATTCATCAGCGGAAAAGAGAAACGGCCGAATGTACAACGATGCACCCTCGGTGGAGGGAACCCATGGCCTGTCGATCTCGAGGAGCGCGGAAAGGCATTCCATAAAAAGATCTTCAGGGATAGGCGGCATACACATCCTTTCAGCAGAGATGTTCAGCCGTCGCGCATTGTCCCATGGACGGAAAATCAACACGTCACCCTCGGGCGATTCGTAAGCCTTCATTCCTTCGAAAACTGACTGACCATAGTGAAGGGCCGGTGTGGCAGGGCTTATCGCCATTGGGCCGTACGGCAGAATCCTGAAATTTTTCCATCCACCTTTGTAATCCGCCATCAGCATATGGTCTGTATAGACCTTCCCGAAAGGAAGATTAGCGAAATCAACCTCCTCCAAACGGGATTTCTTAACGCGGTCGATGTCAATTTTCAAAGTCTCTACCATAGTTTTCGGTTTACGGCAATATACGTCAAAATTCTCAAAAGACTAACGATTGTTAGCTTACATTTTTGCTTTCCAGGGTGTCTCCTCAGCACCCGTTTCTGCAGTCATTTTCCGGGCCATGACAAAAAGGTAATCCGATAAACGGTTCAGGTATTGAACCACCAATGGATCGACACCCTCTGATTCGTTGAGGGCGATGACCAGTCTTTCAGCACGGCGGCAAACGGTACGAGCGATATGGCCAATCGATACCGAGGAATGTCCACCCGGCAGGACAAAGGATCGCATGGGGGGAAGCTCAGCATCCATTTCATCGATGGCCTTTTCAAGCACGGCGATATCCTCACCGTTCAACGCAGGGATCTTTACCTTGGTGTTCCCCGGCTCGGTTGCCAGGATCGACCCGATTGTGAAAAGCCGATCCTGCACGGTGATAAGGAATTCCTTTCGCTTCTCGTTCACCGGCTGGTCGCGCAGCAACCCGATCCAGGAATTCAGTTCATCCACCGTACCATACGTCTCGATGCGAAGGTCGTTCTTTGACACGCGCTTTCCTCCAAAAAGTGAGGTCATTCCCTGGTCGCCGGTCCGCGTGTATATTTTCATGCTCAAAACTAACGATTGACACCAATAAATGCCCAAAACGCAACGGTTCCTTCAACCGCGTTTTCAAATCCCAAACAATCTCCTTTCAGACCTTAAACCGGCGAGGTATTGGGGTGATAAATTGTCGCAAAAACGCCCGCCGGGGTGTAAATACGCCACCATTATTAGCTGTCTTTGGTATCAAATACATACGCATAGTTCGCTCCCAATGTATGCGTAAGGTTTTTATTGTGGTTGGGCGCAACTTAGTCGAAAGGAACGGGGAAAGGAGTTTAAACCTTGATAGCACGTCTCTCTAAAAGAGACGTTATCAACGCCATGTATACGGGATATCTACGGGATATCTACGGGATATCTACGGGACATCCCTCCAAAATGACAACTTTTTTGCGACACCTCGTGATGCGCCGCGCACCCTGAAAAGCAGCGCTGGCAGCCTATGGAGATCTCTCCTGTTTAGATCAAAATGAAAACCGTGCGCAACTGGCTGCGTTGAGCATAAAGATAATTTTCCACTTGGACACCAATGATCAGGCGGCGAAATATCAACGACAGGCGCCTGAAGTTAGCCTTCCGCCGTTGTCACCGGTTGGGCACGGGTGATGTTTTCGTTCTTGCGATCCCATTCAATGAGTCCGTCGCGGAGGCGGATAATCCGGTGGGCATAGTGCGCAATATCGTCCTCGTGCGTTACCATGATAATTGTGTGTCCCTTGTCGTGAAGTTGCTGGAAAAGGTTCATGATATCGTAGGACGTCTTCGTATCGAGGTTTCCGGTCGGTTCGTCGGCCAGAAGAATGGAAGGATCGTTTACAAGGGCCCGGGCAATAGCAACGCGTTGGCGCTGTCCACCCGAGAGTTCGTTGGGCTTGTGGTGAGCCCGCTCCGCCAAATCGACGTTTTCGAGTGCCTGGAGGGCCATTTCTTCACGGTCGGCTTTCGAATAACCGGCGTAGATCAACGGCAGCGCTACATTTTCAAGGGCCGTTGCCCGAGGCAGCAGGTTGAACGTTTGGAACACAAAGCCGATCTCTTTATTTCTGGTGTCGGCCAGCTCGTTTTCTGTCATCTCGCTCACGAGTTTATTGTTGAGCATATAAGTGCCACTCGTGGGCGTGTCCAGGCAACCAATGATGTTCATCAACGTCGACTTTCCTGATCCGGATGGTCCCATAAAGGCGACATATTCACCCCGCTCAATTGAAATGGAGATCGAACGAAGGGCTTTCACCTCCTGGTTACCCATGTGATAGACCTTGGAGATGCCTTGTGTTTCAATAATTTTCATCAACTCTATTAGTTAACCGTCTTTGTGCCCAATTACAGGGATGCGGCGAAAAGTTAAAAAGTTTGACCACTATTTATACTTCCGGAATGCCGCAAGGGTTTCAATTGAGTGTCAAAAGGTTAATTCCTGCCCCCTGCGGAAACCACCATTCCGCGGTCAGGACGTGAGACGTCCCTCGCGCACAAAGGTTACACATTGATCGATCACCTTTTCGTCTTTAAGGATCCGGGTATGTCCCAGGCCTTCGGTGACCAACAATTGCGCTGCGGGGTACACCGCCTTGAGTGCTTGGGCATGCTCAACGGTAACGTCGCGATCGTTGCGGTCGTGAACCAGCAACAAGTCGATCGGTGCCGGCAGGCGACGAATAAACCACAAACTGGTAAATTCATCGAACGGTCGCCCGTACTTTTGGATGATCCATTCTTTGAAGGACTCGCCGGTTCGTTTCGACCCATTAATCGCGCGGAGATACGTGTTTATGATCTCGTCTCCGATTGTTGGGCTGGCGATGTTGATCAGCCTTGGGACGTCCATCCCGTTCATCGCTGCATAAAGAACGGCGCCGCCTCCGAATGAGTGGGCAATAACTCCTTCCGGCCTCCCTGTTTTCTTGTGCAGTTCGCGAAATGCCTGTTCAAATTCAATGATGTTTGTGTTTTTGCCTTGCGAATTTCCGTGTGCGGGACCGTCGAAACCGACAACGCGATACCCTGCGGAAACGAACGCCTGGATGATCTTGCGGAACTGCGTGGCTCGTCCAGCCCAACCGTGGACAACCCATACGACCGGCCCCTTACCCCAGGAATAACATTGTACGATTTTTCCGGCGACGGTTATCGTAAATTTTTCCGCAGATTCCGCGAACTGTTTTTCTTTTTCCGGAACTACATATTTCAACGGCTTGAAAAAGATCGTGATGAATGCCTTCTCGGCAAGCGGAGGTGCGATCTTCTCCAGTATCGGGAATCCCCATCGCACAAATTTCAGCAACAGGGGAGTCTTGTCTTTCTTAGCCGAACGATTCAAAGTTTGAATGTAAACGTGTTGTCCTTGAATGCAAATGTCTCCAGGTCGAAGACGCGTTCTGTAAAAAAGACCTGCCCATCCCGGTCAGCGAGCACGACCGTGGAACTGCGGGTGCCATACCCCGGACTCTTGATAAACCTTGCCGAAAGTGCACGCTCACGCTCGAGGCCAATCCCGGTATCCGGAAGTTCATCGTCATTTGCGGTATCGTGGTCGTATAACATGGCGAACAGGTCGTTCGGGGCGAAGTCGCCGGAGATGATCTCACTAAACTGCTGCTTTCCGTCGCGAACTTTTGGCCACGGCGTGTCCAGGAGGTGGTTGCTAAGCCCGTAAATTCCGGGCGATAGCTCGCGTATACCGGTACCGTAGTTTGAAAAATACCAGAGCCGGTCCAGCGTTCCGGCGATAAGGTTGAAGCCGTTGAACGTATTCGCCCGAGGTTCAATTTCTTCCAGGAACTGAGGGACAGGCTTGTCGGTCAGCAACGAGTCAGTAACGAGTTGTCCGCGCGAGGGAGCGTTGGGTTTGATGTTCTTCAGGTCGCGGTAGTTGGTCACCATAGAAATACGCCCTCTTCGTGTTAGCCCCAGCCAGGTGCCGCATGCCTCGAGGTCCCGTCCACCGAGTATTTCCGGGCGATCTTCCCAAAAATGGGCCGCAGCCGTTTTCCGGTGGTAAAACTCATCGCGGTTGGCGGCCACAATCAGGTTGTACTTCGGGTGGTTGTTTATCGAAATAAAGATCAGGCACATGGAATGATCAGCGCTCGCTCACGTGGTATACTACATTTCTGTCCCGTAAAAAGTTTACGATAAAACGGAAGTTTGCCTCATCCTCTCCAAGGAATTCCGGCGGATTAATCCCCTTGCGTTCAAATTTTCCTTCCATCACCAAGTGTACCGCTGCGGTACAGGTGTAGCCGGTCGTCCGGGCCATGGACAGCGTGCCGGTCTCGCGGTCCGTGCGGTCGAGCAGGTGGTACTCGTAATTCTTCTCCCGTCCGTTTTCTGTTCCGCCGATCCGAATGCGCATGACGGTAAATTCTTCTTCTCCCGGCTTTAGTTTCCACTTGGGAAAAAGGAGCTTTGCCGTCACATCGATCGGACGCACCTTTTTTCCGTTCACGTCGATTTCTTCATACGAAAAAAAACCGGTTTCGCGCAGTACGCGCAGGTATTCAATGCAGCCGGGATAGCGGAGCGTTTTTTCAATCATGTTCGGAATGTGCGGTTTTGTCCGGATCAACGACCGAAGGCCGTCTGAGTTCCACGACTCGAGCGTGCCAACCCCGTCGAAATGCACGAGCTCGGGATCAGACAACGCTTCCCTGGTGACGACGGCTCCGTTTTGCACAAACCGCGCGGGACGAATGTATTCTTCGATCACATCAATAGGAGAAAAGACGGCTTTGTATTCATAGGGCCATTCACGCGTCACCGGCAATCCACCGACAAGACATTCGTACGACTCGATCTTCATCTTCTTGTCGTAGTAGCCGAGGATGATATTCCCCATGCCGGGAGCCACGCCGCAGTCGGTGACGATGGTGACGTTGTTGGACTTGGCAAGCTCATCAAGGCCGAAGGGATCTTCCGGGAAAAAGGAAATGTCCACCATATCCTTTCCCGCCGTGATCACCGTCTCCACGGTCTTGTATCCCATGAATCCGGGAACGGCCCCGACAACGAGATCAAACGGACGAACAAGTTCCTTCAACTGGTCAGTATCCGCGAGATTGACTGTCTTCGTCTTGATTCCAAACGCTTCCAGGGCGCGGAGCGCGTCCGCGTTTATGTCCACGGAAGTGACGTCAAAATCTTTGATCAGGTCTTTCGCGATGGCCTTGCCGACGAGTCCGGCGCCGAGAACGATGACGTTTTTGCGCATAGTTGAGGATATGTATGCAAGTATAACACAAAACGCTCAACGTTCCGGTTACTGAGTAACTTGACTTCCACACGCGACAACGCATTTCCGAATACAATCCCTAACTTGCCCTAAAACGTTGTATAATGGAAACGCTGCTTCGCAAAGCCCGAACTTCGTCGTTTTACCGATGGCTGTTGAACCGCGCCCTCGGACGTATGATTCCATTCAACAGACCTCACGATTTTACGGTTGTGGAAATTGAAAATGATCGGGTAAAGGTGCGGTTGCCCTATAAACGCGCGAATCACAACCACATTCGTGGCTTGCATGCTTGCGCATTGGCGACGGCCTCGGAATTCACCACCGGCTTCCTGCTGGTCACGAAACTGGATCCAAAGAAGTACAGACTTATAATGAAACGCCTCGAAATGGAGTATCATTACCAGGGGAAGACGGATGCGTTTGCGGAATTCGCTATTTCTGACCAATGGGTTCGTGAGCAGGTATTGCAACCCCTTGATAGCGCTGATGCCGTAGTAGTGAATTGCGAGATCAGGATCCACGACGCCAACGGAAACCACCTCACCACCGGAAATGTGCACTGGCAGATCAAAGACTGGGGCCGGGTGAAGACGGCGATTTGACAGTTTATCGGGTTTGTGGTAGTTTCGGGATTAGGGGAGGAGGCGTTGCCGACAGGCTGACGAAAGGTTTGTGCATAGCAAATGCTGATCGTATTCCGATCCTGACTGACTGAAACGAATTTAATTTGAAGGATTTATGCGCCGGATAGATGAACTCTTGGCCGAGTACGGTGAAAGTCACCAGAACGCCACCAACAAATTGATCCACTGGGTCTGCGTTCCCCTTATCTTCTTTAGCGTAGTGGGTATGATCGCTTCGATCCCTTCGGGTGCTGTTCAGCGAGTGTTGGGTGAGGGGAATCCTTATGCGAACTGGGCTGCCGTTGCCCTGACCCTGGTGTTGATCTATTATGTTACGCTTTCGCTTCCACTGACGCTCGGGATGATGCTTTTTTCGGCATTGTGCCTGTATATAGCGCGCCTGATCAGTCAATCCGATGTTGCACCCCTTTGGATGGTGTCACTCATCATTTTCGTCGTCGCATGGATCGGCCAGTTTTACGGCCACAAAGTGGAAGGAAAAAAACCTTCCTTCTTTAAAGATGTTCAATTCCTATTGATCGGACCTGCGTGGCTGATGCATTTTGTTTACCGCAAACTCCGGATTCCTTATTGAACGAATATCGATTCGTTTGTGGCGATTTACCGGCAGGTTGTCGGCTCGCTCATGAGCCGATATTCTACAATGAGTACGAGCACCGTCTGCTTCAGGCGCGAACAGGTTGGTTGTCGTTCTACATCACCAACCTGTCTGCCACCGAGGCCTTTGCCGCTGCTCACTTCTATCTCGAACATGGTGTAGCGCGAAGTCATCCCAGGAGCCCTTTTGGCGGGATCGATGTGTCACCCGAACTTGATGATGGTGTTTTGCCTGAATTTGTCGCATTCATTGAAAACGAACTTCAAACACGGAATGTATCGCGAATCATTTTGAAACATCCGCCATCATTTTATTTCCCGGACCATTTGCCGGTCTTGGAATCGGTACTACTAAGCGCCGGTTTTCAGTGCGCTACTGCCGAACTGAGTTCGGTGCTATTCGTAGATGACCGCTTACCGCACACACAGCAGCTCAAGAAATTGCGAAAGGCGGCGAGGGCAGGCCTCCGTTTCGTGCAGCACGCCTTCTCAGATGCGGCGATGATCTATGATTTTGTCAGCGGGTGCCGTGCAGCGAAAGGTTATTCGTTTTCCATGACCCGCGATCAGTTTCTCGTGAGCTTCGAAAAATTTCCTCACCGCTATCTTCTCTTTTCTGTGTACGATGGTCAACGGATGGTGGCGGCTGCAATCACTGTCCGGGTACGCTCCGATGTGTTGTATGATTTTGCCCATGATCACCTGAGCGAATATGATGCCCTTAGCCCAGTGGTGTTCATGGTGGATAACATTTGTGAATTCTGTCGGCTACAGGCGATCCCTTTGCTGGACCTCGGTACCTCGCATGCGGACGGAAGGATTAATTTTGGACTCCTGACCTTCAAGAGAAGGCTCGGCGCCAAAACCTTTTCAAAGCTTACTTTTGAAAAAGTGCTGACGCGATGAGCAGGCCGTTGGTTTCAATAATCTGCCTGTGTTACAATCAGGAACGATTTGTAAAGGAAGCTATCGACTCTGTTTTTAGCCAGACGTGGCCCAACATCGAGCTCGTCGTTGTCGATGATGCAAGCACCGACGGAAGCGCCGCCAGAATCAAGGAAACCATTGCCGGTCATAACAATGTTCGGTTTGTTTCAATGAAAGAAAACGTCGGCAACTGCGCAGCGTTCAACGAGGGTTTGAAATATGCGTCAGGCGAGTTCCTGATTGATCTCGCGGCAGATGATATGCTGATGCCATCACGGGTTGAGAAAGGCGTAGAAGACTTGTGGCGGGCCGGCGACCGTTATGGCGTCACCTTTTCGGATGGTTTGTTGATCAGTGAAGACGGATCGTTGATCGGAAAACACTCCGATCGATTTCCGCACGATGAGGTCCCCACAGGGGACGTGTATCGCGAAGTGATTCGCCGTTATTTTATCTGTTCGCCTACGGTGATGTTCAAACGGGAAGTCATTGATCACCTTGGCGGATATGATGCCGATCTGAGTTATGAAGACTTCGACTTTTGGGTACGCTCGTCCCGGAAATTCTATTACAGCTACGTCCCTGAGTGCTTGGTGAAGAAACGGATCGTCAGGAACTCCTTGTCGCGAAAGCAGTTTCAACTTTTCAGCCCGCATCAACACACGACATTTAAGGTTTGTGAAAAGATTCTTTCACTCAATAGGTCGAACGAGGAACGAGACGCGCTGCAAGAAAGGATCTGTTACGAGATTCGACAATGTGTGCGGCAGTTAAACTTTTGGTTGGCGCTGCGATTTGTCCGGCTTTTATCGAGGAACTACCTCCGGTTGTCTTCATCGGCGAGCATGCTCAGATAACTTTCGTACCGAGCTGGGGAAATGTCCCCCTTTTCAACGGCCTGGATAATTGCACATTGAGGTTCATTGACATGCAGACAGCGGGAACCGAATTTGCAATGCAGGCGACGGTCGCGCATTTCCGGGAAGTAGTCCGATAATTCCTGTTGGCTCATGTCGACGAGACCCCATTCCTTTACCCCAGGCGTATCAATGACAAAGGTGGTCGCGTTCAGTTGGAACATTTCCGCGAATGTGGTCGTGTGGGTACCCTTTTCAGAAAAGGCTGACAGTTCGGCGGTTTTTCGTTCTACCGTCGGGTCGATGCGGTTGAGGAGTGTAGATTTGCCCACACCAGAATGACCTGCAATCAGGGTAGTCTTTCCTTCAAGCAGATCCATTAGTGGCGTAACGTCGTCATGGTAAGCGGAGAATGACATACAGGCGATCCCTACGTTCGCGTACAGATCGATCAACGCGTTCTGGAATTCTACGTCTTCCACGGTAAGGAGATCGCGCTTATTAAATATGATTGCTTGCGGAATGCGATAGGCTTCAGCTGAGACAAGAAACCGATCGATGAACCCGAGCGATGTGCGGGGTAAAGCAATCGTGGCGATCAGCATAGCCTGGTCAATGTTTGCTGCCAGCACGTGAGCGTGGGCAGTCTTCTTCACCGATTGGCGGAGCATATGATTTCGCCGCGGAAGGATTTCGGTGATAGCACCAAAGTCGTGCGCTGTTTCAAATACTACCCTGTCGCCTACCGCTACCGGATTTGTTTCTTTTATACCTTCGAGGCGTATCTTGCCTCGGACACGACACTGGTGTTTTGTTCCGTCATCCGCGAGGATGTCGTAAAAAGAACCGGTCGATCGCAGTACGACGCCTTGCATAAGCGTCAGGTGGATTGTGTGGATAAGACCTTCCTGCAGTGTTTCATGATCTTCTCTGTAGCGCCAAGATTCTCCTCGACATACTGGCGGGTTACTTCACAGGCAAGGAGAAATGTCTCGGGCGTGTTGAGCATTTCGTACTTTTCTTTCAAGTCGGGATAATCAGCCACGGCGAATGCGCCACCGCGGTTGATGAGATCCACGGCCTCCTGGAACTTTTCATAATTCTTGTTCCCGAAAAGTATGGGGATGCCATAGCAAGCCGCTTCCAATATATTGTGAAGTCCCTTGCCATAGGCGCCGCCCACAAAGGCAAACTCGCCGTAACGGTACAAACGGCTTAACAGGCCGATGTTGTCGATAATCAGTACGTCGTAGTCTTCAAGATCAACACCTTGCGCCTGCGAGAAACGAATCGACTTTACGTGAAGGGCACGCTCCAATTCAACCAGTTCCGCCGCGTCGATTTCGTGCGGAGCGACAATAAACTTCATCCGGTTCTCATTGATGAACGGAATAAGTACGTCCAGGTCTTCCGGCCAGCAGCTGCCGATCACCATGACCTTCTGATCGTTCTTGAAGGTGCGGGCGATCTCAATAGGCTCACCCTTCGAGAGAATGGTCATGACGCGATCGAATCTTGTGTCGCCGGCCTGTGTGCTGTTGAAGAGATCGATCGAATTCAGGAGGCGTACCGATTCTCCGTTTTGTACAAAAAAGTGACTGAAATTCTTCAGAATACGTCGAGGCAGGCTTCCGATCCGGGAAAAGAAGATTTGGTCGCGACGAAATTTTGACGAAACAGAATAGAGCGGAATGCGTCGCCGTCTTAGCTCCCGCGAATAATGAAACCAGAATTCGTATTTGATAAAGATGGCCAGTTTTGGCTTCATCTGCGTCAAAAGTTTCCGGGCGTTTGAGCGAGTATCCCAGGGTAGGTAGAATACGTAGTCAGCGCCAGCGTAGTTCTTCCTGATTTCGAATCCCGAGGGCGAAAAGAAGGTGAGAAAAATGCGTGTGTTGGTGAACTCGTTCTTAATCGCCTCGATGATCGGTCTGCCCTGTTCAAATTCCCCCAGCGAAGCACAATGAACCCATACTACAGGTAAGTTATTTCCGCTCATGGCGACGGCGATCGACTTGAATATCCCTTTCCTACCGGTTACAAAAGCTTTGGCTTTGGGATGAAACAGCGCCGCGATCCGCACGACATTTGCGATCAGGAAAATGGAGAGGTTGTAGAGCATTACCATGCGCGGCAAAAATACAATTAAACCCTTTCGGCCTGCTTTATTTTTTTTGAGGTTCTTAAATAAGTACTAAAATCCTTAATTTGTAAAACTTTATAACCCCATAAATTGACACAGCAATGAACCTTATGAAGAGATCGGTGTCCGTATTGCTTTTGTGCGGCGCCCTGATGGTGCCGGCTATGGCCCAGGACGAAATTGACAAGCTGCTGAGGGAGAGCGTGGACGACGCTGAGAAACTCGTTGGTGCCTATGTCAGCCCGATGATGAAGGCAATGTCGCTGGGACTTAACCAGGGATGGTACAATACCGCTGCGCCGCACAAGGTTGCCGGTATAGATATCACTTTTACAGCCAACCTAATGGCT
>CAZIAG010000012.1:3731-20400 GCA_964537375.1 uncultured Roseivirgaceae bacterium | reverse complement strand
ATCCTGCGATCTATCGGAATATTCTTGGCCTGCGGCAGGGAGAGAAACCGAACTTCTTCGATAACATCAAGTACATGATAGACCATCAGATCGGTCAGATGTATGTGCGTTATTTCCTGTTCAACTTCGCAGGTCGTGAAAGCGACCAACAAATGGCCGACTGGCTTGGACCTTCCGACTGGTTCAAAGAGTTGCCTGAACCTCTCGCCAGTAACAAGGGAAGAAACAATTTCTTCATGATTCCCCTGATCCTCGGAATCGCCGGCTTCCTTTTCCAGGCTTTTAACAACCCAAGAAACTTTGTGGTTATTGGCCTGTTGTTCATTCTCACCGGAGTTGCCCTCGTGGTCTACCTCAACTCCCCTCCCACCGAACCGCGTGAACGTGATTACATCTACACGGGTTCGTATTACGCGTTCAGCTTCTGGATTGGTTTTGCGGTTATTGCCCTGGCCCAATCGATCAACAACGTGCTGCGCAATCCTCGCGTCGCCGCTATTGCCGCAACCATCCTTTGCCTTTCGGCGCCTGCGCTGATGGCTAAAGACGGCTGGGACGACCATAACCGTGCGAAGCGTTACTTCTCGGTCGACTCGGCGATCAACTACCTGCAATCCTGCGCACCGAACGCCATCCTTTTCACCGGCGGTGACAACGACACTTTCCCGTTGTGGTATACCCAGGAGGTGGAAGGCGTAAGGACCGACATGAGGGTCATTGTGTTGAGTTACTACAACACCGATTGGTACATCAAGCAAACCATGCGACAGACGTACGAATCAGAGCCGTTCCCTTATACACTATCCGCGCATCATTACCGCCAGGGCGGTCCCAACGATTACCTGCCGTTCTATGAAAGCGGTCTGGAAAGCATTGATCTGAAAGAATATCTCGATCTGCTTAGGCGGGAGCACCCCGCATTAAGCGGCATTTATCAATCGGCGAACATTGTCCCCGCGCGGGATTTGACGCTCAAGGTTGACGTAGAGAAAGTGCGCTCCCTCAACATTGTTCCCCCGGAACTCGACAGCCTTATCGTGCCGGTGATGCACCTGCGCCTTCGCCCGAATGCGGACCACCTCGAGAAGAAGGACCTGGCGATGCTTGATGTACTGGCCACCGCTGATTGGGAAAGGCCGCTTTACGTCAACAACACCTCTCTCGAGCATTTCAAGATCGATTTGACACCCTACATCGTACAGGAGGGCAACACATACCGTATTCTGCCGGTGCTTAATCCAAATCCGCAAATGGAACTTGTCAATACCGAGGTAGCCGTTGAAAACATGACGAAAAAATTCCAGTTCCGTGGACTTGACAACCCCAACGTCTACTATTCGCAGGACTATCGAAACTTCGTCCAAAATCACCGCAACAGTTTCAACTCAGTTGCGCAAGCCCTGATCGAAAAAGGCGACAACGCCAGGGCCCGGGAGATCTTGTTGTTCAGCCTCGAGAAGATGCCCGACCATGGCGTACGGTTTGATTTCACCAACGCGCAGATGATCGGTATGCTGTTCGAAGTAGGCGAAAAGGAAAAAGCAATCGAAATCGCCGAACTCCTGAGCGGACGTTATGATGAGCTCGCGAGCTATTATATCGAAATCGGCGACTTTGGAAGAAATCTCACCATTCCGATCCTCGTGCTCGGCCAGATTCAGCAAGCGCTCTACACCTATGGGGAATCCGAGTTGGCCAAGAAGGTCGAGGACATGTACATGAAACACCGCCAGGCGTTTGAAGAAGCACCGTATTTGAGGGGACGGTTTTAGCCCAGCATCCAGAGAACCAACAAAAACGCCTGATCATTGATCAGGCGTTTTCCTTTTCGTTGGTGATCCAATATCATATGCCTACAAGTGTATCACCTCTCCATAAGCGGCAGCCGTCGCCTCCATAATCGCTTCACTCATCGTCGGGTGCGGGTGAACCGACTTGATGATCTCGTGCCCGGTGGTCTCCAACTTTCGCGCGGCAACCACCTCGGCAATCATTTCAGTTACGTTGGCCCCAATGAAGTGGGCTCCCAGCCATTCGCCATACTTGGCGTCGAAGATGACCTTCACGAAACCGTCAGTGGCGCCAGCCGCTTTCGCTTTACCGGACGCGCTGAACGGAAACTTCCCAACCTTGATTTGATAACCGGCCTTCTTCGCGGCCTCTTCCGTGTAACCGACCGACGCAATCTCCGGAGAACAGTAGGTGCAGCCAGGAATGTTGTTGTAATCCAGGGGTTCCGGATTTTTCCCGGCGATGTTCTCTACGCAGATGATTCCCTCTGCCGACGCTACGTGTGCCAGCGCTTGACCCTGAACGATATCACCGATGGCATATATGCCTGGGACATTCGTGCGGTAGAACTGGTCCACAACCACTTTCCCCTTCTCAGTCTTGACACCTGCTTCCTCCAAACCAATACCCTCAAGGTTAGCGGTGACACCGACTGCAGCAAGGACAACATCAGCTTCAACCTTGATTTCCCCATTCGGTGTCTTTACGGTCGCCACACAACCCTTGCCGGATGTATCCACCTTGGTTACTTCCGAATTAGTGTGAATGGTCATGCCCGCTTTCTTAAAGCTCTTCTCCAGGGCTTTCGAAACCTCCTCATCCTCTACCGGAACGATCCGCGGGAGGAATTCAACGATGGTCACTTCGCTGCCTACAGTCTGATAGAAATAGGCGAACTCGACCCCGATCGCACCCGATCCGACCACCAAAAGCTTCTTCGGCGCCTCTTGAAGCGTCAGTGCTTCACGATAGCCGATGACCTTCTTACCATCGATCTTCAGGTTCGGAAGTTCTCTGGACCGTGCGCCCGTGGCGACGATAATATGTTTGGCCGCGTATTCAGTCTTCTTCCCGGCCGCATCCACCTCAACCTTTCCGCCTTTCTTCAGCTTTCCGAAACCCTCGATCAAATCGATCTTGTTCTTCTTGAAAAGGAACTGCACGCCCTTGCTGTTGCTGTTCGCGACGTCCCGGCTTCGTTTCACCATGGCTGCGACGTCTGCTTTGAACTCTTTCACCTCAACCCCGTAGTCCTTGGAGTGCTTGATATATTCAAAGACGTTAGCGCTTTTCAGCAGTGCCTTGGTCGGGATACATCCCCAATTGAGGCAGATACCGCCGATTTCAGCTTTTTCAACAACGCCCACCTTCATGCCCAGCTGGGACGCCCTGATGGCGGCAACATATCCTCCCGGGCCGCTGCCAATCACGATGAGATCATAATTTGCCATAGTGTCGGATTAATTTTTCGGTGCCAAAGATACAGTTTGCACACCGCTTTCAAAAGGGACCATTTTGGGCCAAATGAGCTTTTCTAAGTGTCATTAATTTGTCTATTTTTCCGCCGCATTACGAGGGGATTGATTGTGCGGGCCTGGTCGGATTGAAAGAGCGACTCACCTCGCCGTGCACTTCAAACCGGCTGCCATGGTTGGAAATGCTTGAAACGTGAATAATGAATCAATGTTAAATCGAAAAGAATGAAATTACTTGAAGGAAAGAACGCTCTTGTTACAGGTGCATCCAAGGGGATCGGCAGGGCAATCGCCCTTAAGTATGCCAAGCAGGGTGCCAACGTCGCGTTCACCTATCTCTCCAGCGTAGAACAAGGTCAGGCACTCGAAGCCGAGCTTGCCGGAATGGGTGTAAAGGCAAAAGGTTACCGTTCCGATGCATCGGACTTTGCTGAAGCTGAGAACCTGATCAATGCCGTGGTTGCGGACTTCGGCACACTCGACATTCTTGTCAACAATGCTGGGATCACCATGGATAACCTCCTCCTGAGAATGAACGAGGAAGCGTGGGACAAGGTGATCAACGTCAACCTGAAATCATGCTTCAACACGGTGAAGGCCGCATGCAAGTCGATGATGAAACAGAAGGCTGGCTCGATCATCAACATGACGTCCGTTGTCGGCATCAAGGGTAACGCGGGTCAGGCCAACTACGCTGCATCCAAAGCAGGTATTATCGGTTTCACTAAATCGGTTGCACTCGAACTCGGTTCACGCGGCATCCGCTGCAACGCCATTGCTCCGGGATTTATCGAAACAGAGATGACCGGAAAGCTGGATGAAAAGACGGTACAACTATGGCGTGATGCCATTCCACTCAAGCGTGGAGGACGTCCGGAAGATGTGGCCGATGCCTGTGTGTTCCTGGGATCTGAGATGTCATCCTACATCACCGGTCAGGTGCTTCAAGTGGATGGCGGAATGCTTACGTGATCTGCCGGTTCACTGCTCTACCAACGGCTGAGGTATTTGCACATCGGTTGCCATCGACGTATCGAAGCTAACATTCGTCAGTAGAAATTTTTTGGACTTTTTTCGTCGGATATTTGGAAACCATCTGACGCGGTCCTACGTTTGTGTTATCAAGTCGAAACAAGCACACCTGCTTTAATCGATTTATAAAGAAGCGCGGAGAGACAGGCTCTGTGAAGCGCTAGCAACCCTCCCGATAACGTCGGAAGAAGGTGCTAAATCCTGACACCAGCCCGGAAAGTCCGGGTGGGGAATATAAACCGAGAACAATGAAAATCATCATCAACACGCTGTACGCCGCCTTCAGTCGCTTCGATGCACTGAATCGCTGGTTTGCTGATCTCGTACCGTCCTTCCAGGAATGCGACTGCATGGAGTATGACTGCATGCCCGAAGAGGCATGTTGTTGTCCTTGCTGTTGCTGTTAATCATTAGCGTACCGCTTCCAGCAACAAGTAGCTTATGACCTTGCCAGGTGACAGGCAATCGGTTACGGCTATCATTATCCCTTGATCATTCACTTCGAAATCTATTGTCGAACAATTAAAACATTCTTGTCATGTCAAAACTGCGTTTCGAAACACTTCAATTGCACGCTGGTCAGGAGATTGATCCGACAACTCGTTCACGTGCCGTACCTATTTATCAAACGACTTCTTACACGTTCCGCGATTCGGAGCACGGCGCAAATCTTTTCGCGCTCAAGGAATTCGGGAACATATATACGAGGATCATGAATCCAACCACCGATGTCTTCGAAAAACGCATCGCGGCACTCGAAGGCGGGACCGGTGCACTTGCCGTATCGTCGGGACAGGCTGCACAATTTCTTGCATTGCACAACATCCTCCAGGCGGGTGACAATTTTGTCACATCCTCGTTCCTGTACGGAGGCACATATAATCAGTTCAAGGTGTCGTTCAAGCGTTTGGGCATCGAAGCACGTTTTGCCGAAGGCGATAAACCCGAATCTTTTGAAAAACTGATCGATGACCGAACGAAAGCGATCTACCTGGAAACAATCGGCAACCCGGGATTCAACGTGCCTGACTTCGAAGCTATCGCCGCGCTGGCGCGTCAGTACGACCTTCCCCTCGTCGTGGACAACACCTTTGGCGCAGCAGGTTACTTGTTCCGGCCAATTGACTACGGCGCAAACATCGTGGTGGCATCAGCAACAAAATGGATCGGCGGTCACGGCACTTCCATTGGGGGCGTTATCGTTGATGGCGGTAACTACAACTGGGCTAATGGCAAGTTCCCTCAGTTTACTGAACCCTCGGAAGGCTACCACGGGCTGAAGTTCTGGGATGTGTTCGGCGAGAACAATCCGCTCGGACTACCCAACGTTGCCTTCATCATTCGCGCCCGCGTAGAAGGGCTGCGCGACCTCGGAACGTCGTTGAGTCCGTTCAACTCCTTCCTCCTGCTGCAGGGATTGGAAACGCTGTCGTTGAGGGTTCAACGCTCTGTCGACAACGCTTTGGAGATAGCGCAATGGTTAGAAAGGCACCCTGTTGTCGAAAGTGTCAATTACCCAGGTCTTGAAAGCAGCACTTATCACAAGCTTGCAAAGAAATACCTGCGCAATGGCTTCGGTGCGGTCCTGTCATTCACGGTAAAAGGATCGAAGGAACACACCAAACAGGTAGTCGACGAATTGAAATTGATCAGCCACCTGGCCAACCTGGGGGATGCCAAGACGCTGATCATTCAACCTTCGGCTACCACGCACCAGCAATTGACAGACGAGGAGCAGATTACCGCCGGCGTGCTTCCCAACTTGCTCAGGCTATCGGTAGGCATCGAACACATTGAAGACATCAAAGCGGATCTTCAACAAGCATTTGAAAAAGTATTCCAGGGACAACTCGTTCACTGATGCAAAGAATGGCATGATACCTGACGATCACCTCTTTCACTACAACAAACCATTTCAGCTGGAAAGCGGGGAGTCACTCCCCGGCTTTCAGTTGAAGTATACTACCCTTGGCACGCTAAACGCCGATCGTAGCAACGTCGTTTGGGTCTGTCATGCGCTCACCGGTAGCTCAAACGTCCAGGATTGGTGGCCGGATCTGTTTACTCCTGATGGTCCGTTTGATCCATCGCGAAATTTTGTGATCTGCGCTAACGTACTCGGGGGTTGTTATGGTTCGACGGGGCCGCTTTCAATCAATCCGGAGTCGGGAGCACCGTGGTATCATGACTTTCCGAATCTAACGGTGCGCGACATCGTCAATGCGTTAGAACTGCTTCGCCAACACCTTGGCCTTGTTTCGATTCACACGTTGATTGGTGGATCGCTCGGCGGACAACAGGTGCTTGAGTGGGCGATTCTTAAGCCCGAAGTGTTCAGGTATGTAATACCCATCGCTTGCAACGCGTTCCATTCACCCTGGGGTATTGCCTTCAACGAGGCACAGCGAATGGCGATCGCGGCCGATCAAACGTGGGCGGAACGCGACCCGAGAGCAGGAACCGAGGGACTAAAAGCGGCTCGCGCGATCGGTATGCTTTCCTATCGCGCCTACGAAACCTATGCTGATACGCAGGGTGAAAAGGATAATAGCACGCTGGACAATTTCAGAGCGTCGACCTACCAACGTTACCAGGGTGACAAGCTGGCCAGTCGATTCAACGCTTTTACCTATTGGGTACTTTCGAAAGCGATGGACTCACACAACGTGGGAAGGAACCGCGAAAGTGTGACTGGTGCACTGCGAACGATCCAGTCAAAGACGCTGGTCGTCGGCATTGAACAGGACGTGCTGTTTCCGGTGAACGAGCAAAAATTCATCGCCTCACACATTCCCGGTACGCGACTGGAGTTGATCGACTCACTCTACGGCCATGATGGGTTTCTCGTGGAGTGCGACAAAATAAAGCGCGCGGTGGCGCATTTTTTCAAGAAATCAGAAAATAAAATTCTCGTATGAAGAAGACACTCAAATTGGGCTTGTTTGGATTTGGCTGCGTGGGTCAAGGATTGTATCACGTACTCAACGAAACACACGGCGTAAAAGCGGAACTCAAAAAAATCTGCATCCGCGATGCCGGTAAAGAGCGTCCGATACCGGCAAGCTTCTTCACCACTGACCGAAACGAAATCCTGGGCGACAAAGAGATCGACATCGTCGTAGAGCTCATCGATGACGCTGCCGCGGCCTATGATATCGTCAAGGCCGCCCTGGAAAACGGCAAAGCGGTTGTCACTGCAAACAAAAAGATGCTCGCCGAACACCTTGAGGAGATCTATCAACTCCAACAAAAACACAAGCGACCCGTGCTTTACGAGGGCGCTGTCTGTGGAAGCATTCCCATCATCCGGAATCTTGAGGAGTACTACGACAATGATTTGATCACCAGTATTGAAGGGATCTTCAATGGATCAACGAACTACATTCTGACTCGGGTGATTGAAGACCGGCGGAGTTATACAGAAGCGCTCCGGCGGGCCCAGGAGCTCGGTTTTGCTGAGTCGGATCCGACCCTGGATGTGCAGGGTTTCGATCCGAAGTTTAAACTCGTCATCGCAATCGCTCACGCATTCGGTCTCTTTGTGCATCCCGACAAGGTCTTCAACATCGGCATCGACAAGATCTCGGCGGTGGACCTGAAGTTCGCAAGAGAAAACAACTATGCGATCAAACTTGTAGCCCGGGCGTTTCGCGAGGGCGAGAAGGTCTTCGGTTTCGTTGCTCCGCAGTTTATCGAATCAACGAATCCGTTGACGGGTGTACGAAACGAATTCAACGCCGTGCAAGTCCGTGGTGCATTTGCGGAAACGCAACTTTTTATCGGGAAAGGCGCCGGCGGCTATCCCACGGGCTCTGCGGTCCTGTCCGATATTTCCGCACTTTCGTACGACTATGCCTACGAATACAAGAAGTCCCAGCAGGAGCGCGGACTCACCTTCTCGAACGACCTTTTGATCGACGCATTTGTCAGTTTTGACGAGCGTCATAACGTAACCATACAGGATTTCGAGGTATTTCATTCAGGGTACGCTGCCCATGGCAAGCGTTTTATGGCGGGAAGCCTGTCCCTCGAAAAGGCCTATTCACTGTCGCAGACCGATGGAATTGGGGTTATTTTGGCCCCTCAAAAGGCTTCTGAAGCGGTGGCGTACGGCAAACTGGCTGTAGCCTGATGTCCTCACTGACGGAAGTTTAGCGCAATGTAACCGCGGCGGTGTGCGGATAATGATTTTTTTATTAACTTCATTATCCCATTGTATTACACTGGCGTGAAGAACATCCTGTCCATCTTGCTCCTGTGTCTTTTCTGCTTCAATGTGGGCGGTTATTATCTTTTGTTCTGGAGCATGAAGGAACAAGCGAGCCGGGAAATCATTTCACGACTCGATTCAGACGACTATGCGGAAGAGGAAACTGTATTACTGAAGATACCGGTAACCTTACCGTATCCTACGCAAGAGTCAGACTTCGAACGCGTCAACGGTGCCGTAGTACACGATGGGTCATTCTATCGCCTGGTAAAACAAAAATTGGATAAGGACACCCTTTACATTGTCTGCATCCCCGACCACAAGCAAAAGGTGCTCGCCAATGCGATGGAAGATTATATCAAGCGGGTAACCGAAACACCGGCCACGTCGAACAAGACCACAAACATTTTTTCCAAGCTACTTACCGACTTCGAAGTTCCCTCCGTTCAAACGATCATCAGCGGAAAAGGTTGGATACAGGATATCCGATTTTCTCATTTGGTATCAAACACCTTCGATCTTGGAAGGATCGTGTTGACACCACCCCCAGAGGTATAAGGTGACTGGCCTCTTTTTGTCGTTCCGCCGACGAAACTTTCGTTCGCGGCGGTTCTCTCTTATTACCATCACCTTAACCACATGATCATGAAACAGATTATCTACACTCTACTTGTTGGTCTTTTTGCCAGCGTTGTATTTGACGTCCACGGCCAGGGCTGTGTGGCCGTGCGTAACATGTCATCATGCTCACTCACGGGCCAGGAAAATGAAACCAATGGCCTGCAAATCTCCCTCAACTACCGTTATTTCCGCTCCTACAAACACTTCCGCGGAAAGGAGGAAGAAAAGCACCGGGTTGAACAAGGCACCGAGGTAATCAATAATGATAACTCCGTGCTGCTTGGCGTGTCGTACACGGCTAACACCAAATGGTCATTCAGCCTCACGGTGCCGTACATGAGCATCGACCGCTCTTCGAAATACGAGCACTACGGCAACAATCCTCCCTCAAATCCGCGTTTCCATACACAATCCAAAGGCCTTGGTGACGTTAGACTGACCGCGTACTATAATGCCCTTCAGAAAGAACGTTTTCACCTGACAACCGGATTCGGATTTAAACTCCCTACCGGGAACTACGAGGTCATGGATCACTTCCACCGAAGGGACAGTGAAGGTGCGGATTCACTTGTCTATCGAGTCGTTGATCAGTCCATACAACTTGGTGATGGTGGCTTTGGTTTCCTGGTCGAGTTTAGCTCGAACTACATCATCGACGACCGGTTTTCTGCTTATGGTGCGGGTCTGTACCTCTTCAATCCCCGAAACACGAACGGCATTGAGCGCAGCCCGACTCCGACGCCAGGGATTCCGCTGAGCAACCATTTCTCCGTGGCAGACCAACTCTTTCTTCGCCTGGGGATGCGGGCGCATCTCAGCAAGTTTCAAATCGAAGCGGGTGGACGTATTGAAGGGATTCCGTCGGAAGACCTTATCGGCAAGAGCGATGGATTTCGCCGTCCGGGATATATCATTTCTGCAGAGCCCTCCGTGTATTTTAACCAGGGACCACACAGCATCGGTGTGAATTTCCCGATCGCACTGGTTCGAAACAGAACTCAGAATACCATCGACAAAGCCCGTACCGATATGACTGGTGAATATACCATCGGTGATGCCGCCTTTGCGGACTGGCTCTTGTCTGTCACCTATACCTACCGCCTGCAAAAGGGTCATTGATTTCGACTTCAAAAAACTGACCCGAAAGGACCGCGGAAAACCGCGGTCTTTTTTTTGCCTGCCCATTTCCCATTCCGTCAAAACAAATGGCATAAAAAAATTCTATATTGACAGGCGAAACGAACGGAATGGACCTGACCATACTTTTCTCCGCCATCGACGAGGCCATTTACGGCGACATCTCATCAACGACGAGTTTCTTTAAAAACATCCGGGTCTTTGCCGACAAGATGCCCGACCACAGCGACGCGCACATGGCCATCTTCGGCATCGGCGAAGGGCGTGGCACTTCCAACAACCAGGACACAAGTCGGGGTCCCGACGAAATCAGGAGAAAGCTCTATCGTTTAAAGCGTGGAACGGGTACCTATCGTATCGTCGACCTGGGCAACCTCAATCCCGGGCATGATCTTGAAGAGACGTATACACGTGTCAGCGAAGTTTGCCGCATGCTTTTGGAGAAGAATATCCTGCCGATTATTTTGGGAGGGTCCCACGACCTGGATTACGGACAATACACGGCGTATGAGAGCCTTGAAAAACTTGTCAGTTTCCTCAACGTCGATGCGACACTCGATCTCGAAGACAAAAGCGTTGAGGGACCGAACCGCCAGCATATCAATCGGATATTACTTCATGAGCCGAACTACCTGTTCAGCTACACGCACCTGGCCTACCAGAGCTTTCTGATCGACCCGCTCGCCGTGGCCATTCTCGAGAAACTCTATTTCGAGGCGTTCCGCCTGGGACAGCTTCGAACAAATCTCCAGGAGATCGAGCCTGTCGTGCGCAACGCCGATCTCGTGTCATTCGATGTGACCGCAATCCGATCGGCCGATGCCCCCGGAAATGCCAACGCCCAACCTTTTGGTTTAACGGGCGAAGAGGCATGTCAAATCTGTTGGTACGCCGGGTTGAACGAAAAATTAAGTTCAATTGGCTTTTACGAGTACAATCCTTCGCTTGACGACGCGCATAAGAAGACAGCGTCCGTGATCGCGACGATGATCTGGTATTTTATCGAAGGATACTACCACCGGAAAAACGAGCAGAACTTCCGTTCAAACGATTTTTTGAAGTACACCGTTTCAATGCCTGTGGAACCCACAACGATCTCATTCTACAAGAGTAAACTCAGTGAGAAGTGGTGGATGGAAGTGCCGTACCCGGATGGCCGGGAGAAGTACGCCCGCAATTCGATCGTTCCCTGCAGTTACAATGATTACCAGACTGCGGTGAAGGGCGAAGTGCCGGAGCGTTATATCAGTACGCTGGCGAAGTTGATCTAGGATTTCAAGTTTATCAAAGCACGTTATTCAACTGCTCTTTGATCTTCTCCAATTCCTCCTTCATCAAAACCACATGCCGTTGAATGTCGGCGTCGTTTGCTTTCGACCCGATGGTATTGATCTCGCGCCCGATCTCCTGCGAAATAAAAGCCAGTTTCTTTCCGTTCGATTGTGGCGACTTCAATGTTTCCAGGAAATAATTGAGGTGAGATCCCAGGCGAACCTTTTCTTCATTGATGTCGAGCTTTTCGACGTAAAAAATAATCTCCTGCTCCAACCGATTCTCATCAAACCCCTCGTCACCGAAGAAGGAGGTAACATTGTTGCGCAGGCGCTCGCGCACTTTCGCCACACGTTTCGGGTCGAGCTCTCGTATTCGGCTTAGGTTGTCAGCGATTGTCTTGCAACACTCCTCCATCATTTTTCCAAGCACATTGCCCTCGTCAACGCGATACGCGTCGCATTTCTTTAACGCTTCAACGATCAGTCCCTTTGTGCGGTTCCACATTTCATCGCTCACCTCCTCTTTGACAGGGCTCTTGATGACATCAGGGGAATTGAGGGCCAGTTGAAATAGTTCGTCATAGGGCGCGTAGACCCGGTCAGCCAGTTTCTTCAACTCGGTATAATACGCGACAAAGAGGTCTTCGTTGTATTGCTGAACCTGTGTTGCGTCTGCCACGCTATTGTATTCGATAGCGACGGCAATCTTACCCCGTTCCAGCGTTTCGCTTATGAGGTTCCTCACTTCCATTTCACGATCCGCAAAGGCCTTCGGTAGCCGAAGGTTCAGGTCGAAAAATTTCGAGTTGAGGCTTTTCACCTCCACGTAGAGTTGCGTACGGCCGTCGTCAAAAGAAGACTGACCGAAGCCCGTCATGGATTTAATCATCCTAAAGGAGTTTGAAACGTTGTAACAAAAAAACGCGGATCGTGGTGCTTGACCAAGAATCCCTGCAAGATCACAAATTGTTCTTAAAAATCAGAAATCAAATCCAAGCGTAATAAAGGCACGAGGGTCGCCAACCTGGTAGTTCTCAACGGGCCAGGCCAAATCGAACTTAACGTAGTAGCTGAAGACCACAGTTCTTACGCCAAGGCCATAGCTGTAGAGCCACGGGTTAAGGTAGTTTTTGATATGCGCCCTGAAGACGTTGCTGGGTTGACTGGTAATCACCTTATAGCTGACACTGTTTTCCGAGGAGAATGGGGGCTTACCCGACCAGCTTGTCCCAATGTCGTAGAACGCGATGAACTGGAGATTGCGGAAGAAATTTGAAGCAATCGGACCGTTGCTCAGCGCGCGAATCAACGGGACCCTGAGTTCCGCATTCAACAACATCACGTTATCTCCAAACAACGTTGCGTAATCGAAGCCACGGAGATTGGTAGCGAACTCAGCGAACAACAGGTCCTGGTTCTCCGCCAGGCGGTTCAACGGATTCGGTCGCCCTTTACTGTCGTGTCCATCGGTACGCAGGCTGTTGAACAGCCAGTTGTTCATACCGCCGAGGAGAAACTTTTTAGGCGAAGGACCGAAGAAACTTCCTCCAAAACCGCGAACGGCAAACACGATCTCTTTGTAGATCTTTTGGTAATGGCGGAGGTCGAGCGATAGGCGGCTGAAACTTAGGTCGGCATTATTCAATCCCTGGTGGTGCATAAAGCTCAGCTTACCCCGAGACCCTTCCATCAGGTTCATTCCGGTAGCCACCGAGTTGTCATAGACGAGCTCCGTTCTCACGCCACCGTAGTAATTGTTACGTGCACCTCCCGAAGGGGGCAGGGTGGGAAGCAACTTTTCCCCCAGGTCAAGCGATGTGGCGATGGCCCCAAACGGCCTTACAGTCAACCGCAGGCGGTCCGTGAATGGTATAGATGCACCAAACTCCAGGCGGTGCAGCGTGTATTTGATGGTGCTTTCCACCGGCGCATCATCGGGGAAGATATCATATCGAATCGCCTTACGATCAAAACGGGCACCAAAGTCAATAAAGTAGGGCAAGTATTCAAATTCAGCGAACGCGTCGCCCTGCCTGAGGTTGAGCGTCGTCATGATCCCGCCATGGAACCGATAGTTCTCAAGCATGTCGTTCATCTGCGTCTCCAACAGCACGCCCAAATCCCGCAAGGGATCCATTACCATTGACGCAACGAGATTGTCGGCGCTGAATTTGTCCTCGTACGGGAATGGTCCAGTGATCCTGCTCTTTTCACGAGCCTTGATATATCTCGTCAGGAACGATTCGGATGGCTTATTTTCAGGCGCACGATCGTCTTCAAATTTGTAATCGTCAGTGCTGACGACGTCTTCTTTTTCCTCGGCAACGTCAAACTGGTAATCCTCGGTATTGACCAGGCCCTTTTGCCCAGTCGTATCCGCGGCTGCGCTGTCCAGCTGCACTTCGATTTGAACCGTATCGGAAATGACCGAGTCGTTGTCCAACTGGCTCTCCCGCAGCCGTTGATTGAGGAGATCCTTGATGCTCATGGTGCGCGACTCCTCCTGCTTCCGTCGGTCCCTGATTACCCTTGCCTGTTCGAGTTCCCTGCGCCGTGTCGCCGGCGTAAAGATCTGGCGATTCAGGTTGAAGTTCTCATTCACATAGATGCTTTCGCGCATCCTGCGTGTCGTAACGAAAGCCATTGTGGACGAAGGGAAGTTCAAATCATAGTCCTTGACGTTCGAAGCAAAGTTTGTGACCTGCGTATAGATTCCGGTCGCCCGATCATAGCGGAACAGGTTGACGATGCCGCGCTGATCGCTGAGATAATAGAAATTGTTGTCATCAAGTGCCAGCGGTGCAAAGTCCTTGCTCACCGTATTTGTAATACGCTTGACCACATTGCGCGTGGTGTCAAGGTCAAACACAAAGAGATTGTAATCGCCCGACAACTTCCCGAACTCTACGGGTGTTTTGCTGTCCAGCGTGTCTGTGGTCCGGTTGGAACTGAAGACAATCCGGTTTGACCCGGGAATGAAGCTCGGGTCGAGGTCATCAAAAAGATCGTTGGTAAGGCGACGTACCTTGTCGCGGCGCGAGCTCAGCAAGAACAAATCATTGCGGCCTTCAAAGTCGGCGCTTATCACCACCAGTCGTCCGTTGCCCGAAAAATTCAGGCTTCGGATATTGCTGAAGCGATCCAGTTCGCGAGGTAATTTTGTTCGCGTATTCAGATCATAGAGCCAGAAGACATACTCGCCATTTTTCAGCCCGATAACACCCAGGGTGTTTGGATCGGCCCAGCTGATAAGCGGCGACCGGTAGTCGACACGTTGATTGATCACCTTGGTTCCCCCGGACAGAATCGTCCACTCCCGTCCATTTTCCAGCGACCGAACCTTTACCACGTAATGTCCTCGGTCGTTATGCGCATAGGCAAGGTAACGTCCGTCGGGACTGATCTTCACCGTCGTATAAACGGTGGTTTTGTTATGACGAAGGGGTAAAAGCAAAGAGTCTTCCGGGAATGTGTATGACTGACTCACCTTGGCCGACATATCGCCATAGTAGGCACGCCACTCGTTCATCAGTTGCTTAAAGGAAACCCCCAAGGTGATCAGGACACTCTTCTCCTCGTTGCGCGTAATCCTGGTGTAGTTGAGAATGTTTCCAACACTGCTCTTGCCGTATTTCTCAGCGATAAAATTCCATACGGATTGGCCCGCCAATGCCGCGTCCTTGCCCGACAAACGAGTAATCTTTTTTGACTTGCGCGTGCGCATCAGCTGGCGGATGAAGTCATCCATTTCCGAACTCCAGCCTTTCGCCACATACAGCGATGCTCCGTCGACAAACCAATCGGGAAGGTTCATCAGGATCGAGCTCTGAAAAATGTCTTTGAGACTTCCCCCAAACATCATTTCGTTCACCATCAGCTCAGAGATCTTGAACAGAAGCTCTTCCTTAAAGGCTTCGGCCGTCCCAAGGTTTGCTACCTCCACATAGGGTTTGATGAATTCCGTTTCCCCATTAACCGTGAACACCGTGCGGTTTAATCCCACATTGCTTTGACGCAGGTCGGAAAGTGAGTTGTAGAGGAAGACTTTTGTCTTAAAGTAGGGCGGATAGCCAATCAGGTCGGTGATACGGTCAAATTCTGCCTCGAGAAATTCCAGCGCATTCTGGGCAACCGCCTTGCGGCCATCGTAAAAATAGACGTCAAAATTGTCACCACTTAAGTACTCCCAGTCAAATTGCCTGTACTGAATCCTGTTCTTGCCAAATACCTCCGGGGCGTACTGTGCTGTTGCTGGGGTAATCGCCAAAAAAATCAGGAAAAAAACGGCAGAAATTCCACTTCTCAAGGCCTTATCCATTTTTAAGGAACTCAATATAATCAATAATAACGAGTCAAGTCGACGTCTTGGTCTATCGGGGCTTCATTTTCCAACCAGCGGATCAATACCTCTGAAAAATAGGGTGCCAGACTGACGCCCTTGGTCCCCAATCCATTGAAAACAACCAATTGCTCAGCCCCAGGGAGGCACCCCAGGATTGGTTTTCGATCCTTTGTTGTCGGCCTGACCCCCCAATCCTGCGCTACCACTTCATATTGGAAAGAAACCAATTCCCGCAATTTTTCCTCCAAAAAGGTTCTACCATCTTTGGTTACGCCGGGGGACCGATCATTGAAAACGTAGGTGGCCCCTACGCGGTACTCGCCCTTGTTTTGACCCGGCACCACATAGACCCCCCGGTTGGCTATGAATTCCTGGTTCCAATCAGTCCGTATTGTGAGCGTCTCTCCTTTTAAAGGTCGGATGGGGATTTTCGGGAACGCTTTGCTTTCCAGCATTCGCTCCCCCTGGCAAAAAATGATGCGGCGCGCGCTGAATGTGCCGTATTCAACGCCGTCATTGGTCACCCGCATTTTCGCCTCGTCAAAAACTGCGTCATCCACGAAGCCGGCGTCGCGGACCCATTGCCTGACAGCTTTCATGTAGACATCGGTGAGGATGTAACCGGTTCTGTTTTGAAACAAGCCCCCGTAGGGATCTTTCAGTCCTTCCACGGTCCCACCTTTCGTAACGACCTCTTTGATATAGGGTCTCCAACGTGGTTCCGCGCTTCGCCCCATCCATTGGTTCTGCTCTTCAAAGGAGACAAACGGCCGGTAGAGCGGCATTG
>CAZIAG010000012.1:0-3721 GCA_964537375.1 uncultured Roseivirgaceae bacterium | reverse complement strand
CTCTACCTCGCGACAAAACTGTTCGAGATAAGGAAACAACGTGTCGGCGAGCCAGGTTTTGACGAGGAATCTTCCTGTGATCGGATTGAAAAGCCCGGCCGCCTGTTTTGAGGCGCGATTCTTTTCCGGTTCATCAATAAGCAGGACGCGCCGCTGCCGCCGGAGCATTTGTACGGCCAGCGCCGAACCGGCCAGCCCCTGTCCAACAATGATGTAATCAACACGTTGCACTACCGGCAAAAATGGAATAAATAGTTGGGCTGGTGCAAAAAAGCCCCCTATTTTTGACCCCTGCGATATGTTGAGAATCCAGGTTTTCGTTTTTAATCCTTTCCAGGAGAACACCTACGTACTCTGGGATGACACAAACGAGTGTATCATCGTCGATCCGGGTTGTTTCGATCCGCAGGAGAAGAAAGAACTGGCCGATTTTATCGCGAACCAGGGGCTGCAGGTCCAACTTGTGTTGAATACGCATTGCCACATTGACCATGTGCTCGGGAATTATTTTATCAAGGAGAATTACGGCGTAAAATTGTTGATCCCAACCAACGAGGTTGCTGTGCTCAAGGCCGCGTCGGTATTGGCACCGGGTTACGGCTTCCACGCCTACGATGACAGCCAGCCCGATGGGTTCCTGGAAGATGGCGACACTATTCGATTTGGCCGGCAAGTCATGACGACCATGCTCACACCCGGACATTCACCCGGCCACGTTGTTTTCTATAATGCAGAAAACAGGATACTCATTGGCGGAGACGTATTGTTTTATAACAGTATTGGGCGCACCGATTTGCCGGGTGGAAACCACGAGCAATTAATCCGGAGTATACATGAAAAGGTCTTTGCTTTGCCCGACGACGTCAACGCATTGCCCGGGCATGGACCTCAGACCACGATTGGGTTTGAAAAGCGGACCAATCCGTTTTGTGCGCTGTCGGATGTAAATTCCTGATGTCACCCGTTGCCATTGTATGAAACGACACATCCCCAACCTCCTGACATGTTGTAACCTGTTATGCGGTTGCCTGGGTATCCTTCATATCTTCGGTTCCAGCGAATTCTCGGTTTCTCCATTTGGACGCCCGGAACTGGGTGCGGCATTCTTCGTTTGGACGGCATGTGTCTTCGACTTCTTCGATGGATTCAGTGCCCGGGCGTTGCGTGTGTCTTCAGCCATCGGCAAGGAGCTTGACTCCCTCGCCGACGTGATCAGCTTCGGTCTGCTCCCGTCCCTGTTCCTGTTTACGATGATTCGGGATTCCATTTCTGAAGCCGGTTCCACAACATGGCTTCCATTCGTCGCCCTTTCCGTGGCCGTGTTGTCGGCGTTGCGACTCGCGATCTTCAATGTTGATGAGACGCAAAAGGATTCGTTCCGCGGCCTTCCGACCCCGGCAAACGCGCTCTTCCTGACGGCGCTCCCCGCACTTCACGACATAGGCCTCGGGTTCCTCCTCACCCAGGAGGCGTTGGTCGGTATCGCGATCCTGTCTTCGCTGTTGCTCGTCGCGCCGGTTGAACTGTTTGCCCTAAAATTCAAGAGTTTTCGTTGGTCGGAAAACGCCCTGCGGTTTACCTTTCTCGCCATAGCGGGATTACTGTTGATCACGTTAAAGGTTTCTGCACTGCCCGTTATCATACTAACATACTTGCTTATGTCGTTAGGCATTAAGGCATTTTCCCGGTAGTCCGCTCGTAAAACCCGGCATCCATGAGGAGGTATTTACTATTCGCGCTGATGATCGCCGCCGTTTCCGCCCATGGGCAGTCAGGTAGCGTTCTGGCTTCGGGCGATTGGTATAAGATCGCCGTCCCGAGCCCCGGTGTCTACCGAATAGATTACAATTTTCTTCGCGACCTGGGCATCAACCCCGGTAATATCAATCCATCTCATATCCGGATCTTTGGCAACGAGGGTGGTATGCTTCCCCAGCCCAACAACGCGCCCCGACCCGACGGCCTACAGGAAAACGCCATCTTCGTCAGCGGAGAGGCGGACGGCCGGTTCGACGCGAATGATTACATCCTCTTTTATGCAGAAGGGCCGGACAGGGCGGCCTTCGAGGCTGACAAGGGAATCTTTTACTATGAGAATAACCTGTACAGCGACGAAAACTTCTATTTTCTGAACTTATCCAACGTCCCCGGTAAGCGCATCAATACGGCAGAAAACCCGGGCGACGCATCAACGACGATCACCACATATTACGATTACTGCCATTATGAACTAGACAGCTACAACGATCAGCAATCCGGCCGGGAATGGTTTGGCGAAAAGTTCGGCATAAGTATCATGGAAAAGACGTTCGCTATCCCGATAACCGGTGTGGTCGCAGGCTCCGAAATAAAGATCGTTTCGGATGTTATGGGGCAGTCGCATTCGCCGGCCTCGTTTGATGTCTTCCTGAACGACGTGGAGGTGGGTTCGCACATCATTCTGCCTATCCCCAATTCAAGATACCGTGAAAAGGGACTCGACAGTCGTGACACGTTCTTAATCAATGCGACCGATGTGGGTATCGACCCGTCGTCTTCGTTGCGGCTGTCGTACTCCTTTACGCGAGGTACGGGCTATTCCCAGGCATACCTCGACTACTTTCTCGTGACTGTCGAACGGGAACTCAGGCTCTATGAGAACCAAAACACTTTTACCATAGCGACCGATCCACTCCATCCGGTCTCCAGACTACGCGTGAGCAATGCCGACGCCAACACGCAGGTATGGGACATCACGGATATTTATAACCCAAAACGGCAACAGGTTTCACTCAACAACGGCGCGGCTGAATGCATCATCAAAACAGACGTAGTGCGGCGGCTCATCGCATTCAATGGAAATTTTCAAAGACCGTCGATCATAGGCCGCATTGAGAATCAGGATCTGAGAAGCATCGGTGGTGTCAACCTGCTGATCGTCACTCATCCTTTGTTTAAAGACGAGGCGTTGCGACTTGCCGCTCATCGTCAATCGCACAGTGGGTGGCAGGTGCGGGTTGTCACCACAGATGAAGTTTACAACGATTTCTCAAGTGGCAGACAGGACATCACGGCGATACGAGATTTCGTCAAGGCCGTGCACGACAAGTCGCCAAATGATCTGAAAGCCCTCCTGCTCTTTGGAAAGGGCTCATATGATTACAAAGACAGGGTGCCAAACAACACCAATTTCGTTCCGACGTATCAGTCGCGGAACTCACTGCACCCGTTGCAATCCTATTCGTCAGACGATTACTATGCGTTCCTCGAGGATGACGAGGGATATTGGGATGAAACCTCAAACGCTATCCACACCCTTGACATCGGCGTTGGCCGCTTACCGGTAACGAGCATATCCGAGGCGCGGGCTATCGTAGACAAGATTATTGCCTATGACACCGATCCCCGAAACTTCGGGCAATGGAGGAAACAGGTCGTCTTTGTGGCGGATGATGGTAACAACGAGGACGGCTTCCACACCGTACACCAGGACCAGGCCGACCAACTCGCGACATTCCTCGAAGTCGGGCAATCAGGAATAGACGCAAAGAAGCTCTTTATGGGTTCCTACCAGAAGGTAGTAAAGCCCAATGGCGAATCCATACCGGACCTCACCGCGGACATTGTAAGATCCTTCGATCAGGGTGCGTTAATCATCAACTACACGGGTCATGGTTCGGAAGTACAGTGGGGTGATGAAAATGTATTCAACAACCTTCACATCCGCGAACTTGACAATAGC
>CAZIAG010000011.1:14771-20405 GCA_964537375.1 uncultured Roseivirgaceae bacterium | reverse complement strand
GTTGCTGACAACGCTACCTCCTTCACCGGTGCGATCCACGCACAGCCCTTCGATGGGTCGTCCACTTGCATCATATATCTGTTGGAATACAAAGAACGAGTTCCTCGGATAACCGACATTGTCATTCTGGATGGTGTTACCAACGCCACCGGAAATACCGCCGACGTTATTACCCTGGAAGTTAGGATCATCCGTCACCGTAAGCTTGGTGATCTTGTTATCGTTCTGCGAGAAGTTGAAGCCAATTCTCAGACCCATGTCTTCTTTCCGGATAACTTCACCATTGAGGGTAATTTCATACCCGACGTTTTCCAGGTTTCCCACGTTGGTAAGCAGGAAGTTATTGAGGTTACTGCCTGCAGGAATCGGCACCGTATTTATAAGGTCTTTGGATTCACGGTTATAGTATTCGAACGAACCAGTGATCCTGTTATCCAACAAACCGAAATCGAGCGCAACGTTCTTGGTAACGGTTTCTTCCCATTTGAAAGAGGCATCGTACGCGTTCGGCCTGTAGGTCAGGTAAAAATCACCACCGAACTGGTACTGGGCTGTCGGTGTACTTACAGCCACCACGGGCAGGTAAGGATAAGTTCCACCTACCGCCTGCTGGCCTGTGATTCCCCATCCCCCGCGAACTTTCAGTTCTGAGATAATGGAAACACCGTCCATGAAGTCTTCCTGGCCAATTCGCCACGCGGCGGAAATTGCCGGGAACAAACCAGAACGATAGTCCTTGTCGAAACGCGAGGAGTGGTCGTTCCTCAGAATCGCAGTCAGGAGGTACTTGTCTTTGTAGTCATACTTTAATCTGCCAAAGAACGAAAGCAGCACAGTAGGGTTCGGCGGATTTACGAACGGTACGTAGTTGCCGTCTTCATCTTCCTCATATTGGTAGTAGTTGTCCCCCACGGCGCTTCTGCTGAAGACCGTACCTCGGCGGTCAAACCGCTGATAGGAGTAACCACCTGTCGCGGCGATACTGTGATCGTTGAACTGCTTGTCATAGGCAAGATAAAAATCGAACAGCTGTGATTCGGTTTCACCCGTATAGTCGACCAACTCTCCCAATTCGCTCGTCCAGGGCGCCAAGTGCGATGTGTTGTTTACACCGCTGCTCGACGACATGTCAAGTCCGGTCACCAGATGAGCCCTCAATTCGGGCAGGAACGGAAAGCGATAGTCGAGTTCGACATTTCCAATAAGGCGGTTTACCGATGAAGTATTGTCCTTCAATTCCAGCATAGCCACCGGGTTGCGAGGCGCGATAGCGTTCGGTGCTGAATTGACATCAGTCTGGTCAGCCACCCAGGTAAAGTATCCGCCATAACGTGTGTTACCATTATAGACAGGCTGCGTCGGGTCAAAGGACACGGCAGCGCCAACGGCACCTTCATCACCAAAGTTGTGATTGGTGTGCATCCACTTGACCGTAGCGTTCACGGTGAGGTCGTCATTCAAGAATGAAGGCGATACATTGAGGTTAAGCGAGTGACGCTTCATTTCGGTCGTCTTGAGGATCCCTTGCTGATCGGTGTATCCATAAGACACGCGGAAAGGAATGTTTGACGTCGTTCCGCCGAAGCTCAGGTTGTGGTCCATCGAGAATGCGTCCCGGAACACCTGATCTTGCCAGTCTGTATTTTCATTTCCGAGCTTGGCAAGGGCTGCGGCGTTGATACCATGATTATTGTCGCTCTCCGACACGGCCGTGACATATTCGCGATACTCGTCGCCCGTCATTACATCGATGAATTTGGTCGGCGTACTGATCGAAAACTGGCCGTTGTAGTTCAACGTCGGCTTGCCTTCCGCTCCTTTCTTAGTAGTGATGATGATCACACCGTTCGATGCGCGCGAGCCATAGATCGCGGTGGCAGCCGCATCCTTCAGGACCGTCATCGACTCAATGTCGTTCGGGTTGATTGAAGCCAGGGAGTTAGACATACCGCTGATCCCGGCGTCATCCAAGGGGAATCCGTCAACGACAATAAGTGGTGCGTTGCTGGCATTAACGGAAGAGCCGCCGCGGATGAGGATCTGGGCTCCGCTGCCCGGGGCTCCGCTTCCCGGAGTAACCTGCACCCCAGCCACTTTGCCGACCAACAGGTCCTGCGGCGAACTGAATACGCCGCGATTGAAGTCGCGCGCGCCAATTGAGACTACGGATCCGGTTAGTTCGGATTTTTCCTCCATGCCGTACCCGACGACTACAATTTCGTCAAGAGCCGTGATGTCGGGTTGCAAAATCACATTCACCGCGGTTGAACCGGTTAGCGCCACCTCCTGGGAGGCAAAGCCAACGAACGAAAATACCAGAACAGCGTTGTCACTGACCGTGATGGAATAATTTCCATTAGCGTCGGTCACAGTACCATTTGTCGTACCCTTCTCCAGGATACTCACGCCCGGAAGGCGCGTACCGTCATCCCCTGAAGTTACCGTTCCGGTAACCCTGACCTGTGCCAGCGCCTGGACGGCCACAAGCATCAAAGCCAGCAGGATCGCAGTCTTCTTTGGGTAGAGTTTGATCATAAAACGAATCGGGTTAGAATAGTTGAAAAACAGTTTGAAAAATAAGCCGCTTGGTAATCCCACGAGCCAATTTTGCAATATAAATTCACGAAATCGAGCCCGTTAACGTTCACGCATACGATTGCGGTCTTTTGCCGCAACTCTTTGCAGGGGTCGAAACATCGCAAACGCTTGCATCAAAATCATTCGGAATGTGTCAAAATACACATAGGAATCCGGTGCTATACGCCTCCAGCTGACTCTTCCGCGCCGCCGGTTCCTTAGTTACGGCAGGGTGAACATCTATTAAGCTCACTCATCACACCTTAGTTCACTTAATGTGCACCTCTGAATGACCGTCACCGATGAACCCTCCGCATCCCTTGCCGTAATTCGTACCATGATGCTTCTAGATATGACTCGAATCACGGTTCTCTTTCTTTTGATCTATCCGGGAAGTATGATCACCCTTTTCGCACAGCACCCGGTCACGGCCGGCCATTTCGTGGATGTGCATGGTACCACGATCCATTGCCGCATCGGTGGCGATGGTCCTCCCCTGCTCTTGCTTCACGGCTTTACCCTTTCAAGCGAACAGTGGGAAGAGCATTTTGAAGAACTCTCCCGGCATTACACGGTGATCGCTATGGATCTGCCCGGGCATGGAAGGTCGGGCAGAATTCCTGGCAAATTCTCTTACAAAGACTGGGCGAAGGTCACAATTCAATTTCTCAAGGCACTGAATTTTGATTCGACTTACGCGATCGGTCACAGTGCCGGAGGAATTACCCTGTTGTACATGGCTTCGATTGACTCAACAATCCTCCGTAAAATCATCGTTGTTGCCGGCGGACACAGACTTGTTAATACTTCGCGCATGCTGCTGATGGGCGACAGCTTCGAAAAAGCAGACGAGTCCACGCAGGATTACTATCGAAAGATTCATTTCAACGACTCGACGCGTATCAAGAATATTTTTGAAGATATCAGGCAGATGGCGCGCGACTACTCCACGGATCTCCAAAGCGCTGATTCGAACGCCTCCACCTTGCAGGCGATTGCCACCCCGGTCATGCTGGTTTGGGGTGATCGTGATCCCTATTTTCCGCTGGAAGTTGTCCAAGAACTTCACACGCATTTGCCGAACTCCCGCCTTTGGACAACTCCCGGCCAGGGTCACTGCCCGGTATGGATAAATATGGGTGGAGATTCGCTGGCCGCGCAGGTCTTTCCTCAACGCGTTACGGAATTCTTTCCACCGACTGGGCATTAGCGCTTGACGCATGGCGCGTTTCGCCACCTAGAATGCCGGAGTGGAACCCCTCCGCCGACGTGGTTACGTGGTATGTTTGTCATATCAACAAAACGAACCAAACACGCCATGCCATGGCTAAGATTTCACAAAAAATCACTCCCTTTCTCTGGTTTGACGACAACGCGGAGGATGCGGTAAACTTTTACATCTCTGTTTTCGAGAATGCGCGAATCAAGGAGGTCACCCGCTACGGCGAAGGACAGCCGATGCCGAAGGGTACACTGATGACGGCGACGTTCGAACTCTTCGGACTGGAGTTCGTGGCTCTTAACGCCGGACCGTAGTTTAAGTTTACCGAAGCGATTTCGTTTGTGGTAAACTGTGAAAACCAGGATGAGGTGGATTACTACTGGGAAAAACTCACGGGCGACGGTGGCGAGGAATCCATGTGCGGGTGGCTGAAAGACAAGTTCGGGTTGTCCTGGCAGATTACGCCGGTACAACTCCCAGAGTACCTGAATCACCCCGATTCGGAAAAGGCAAGACGCGCGATGCAGGCAATGCTGAAGATGAAGAAGATCGAGATCCAGAAGCTCATTGACGCGTAGGGCTGGACCACATCCCCGGAGGGGTATTCAAAAGACATCACCGTTCTACTTCCGCAATGGCGTAAACACTTCGATCGGGACTAAATCACGTTCTTGAAAAAAGGCGTTTTTACGCAGCCTCCCTGGCCCTGGACCGATTGCGCCCAGCCGAATTCCGCCAGTTTTGGTCTCTGAACTCCATGGCCAGGAGTCCTGCAACGATGCGTTTTGTAATGCGGTTCCAGCACTTTTTTGGGCCATTTTGGGAAACTTTCCCGTAAAGGGATGGTTGGGAAACAGTACCAAAATAGGAACAAGCCATTGTGGGCATTTGCAGCGACGGCGGCGCGTACCAGAGGGCTCGCAGAAGCTCAATCCTACAGAAAATTGATGAACGCCAGCCCACCTGACTAGTCCGACCAGCTTGAACCTTGAACGTCGAATGTACAACCTTTGAGTTTCTGGAATGAACGTCACCCCTGGAACCAGAACCTCCCCAACAAATTTTCTCACCGGCCGGCAACCTAATTCTACTCATCCCGTATATTTACACATTGACCGACTGGTCAGTCAAAAACTAATGAGTCCTAGAACCGACGAGAAAAACGCCGAAATTCGCCAGGAAAGCATGAAAAGGATCGCCGAGGCGGCGTTCGAGTTGATCGCCCGCCAGGGATTTGAGGCCACGACGATTGCCCAGATCGCGCAGAAAGCCGGCGTTTCAAAGGGGTTGCTCTACAACTATTATAAGAGCAAGGAAGACCTGCTGGAGAAGGTTGTACTCGACAGCCTCGCCGGGGCCGACCAGACGATGGCGGGGCTCATGACCGATGATGCGGCGACTACATTGGAGAACCTGTGCCGCTATTATTTTCGCGAGCTCAGGACAAAACCCGAGCAGTGGCGCATCCTGACGGAGCTGACCTTTCGCATCGACCAATTCCAGTTCATCCATGACATCGCCACAAAAAAGATGCGCGGATACCTCGACCTGCTGGAATCGCTGCTCAATAACATGGGGTTTCCCGACGCCAGGGGAGAAGCCAAACTGCTGGCCGCACTTTTTGACGGCATCGCCATTCAATACCTTGTTATCCGCGACGACTATCCGCTGGACGAGGTAGAACAATATATGATCACCAAGTATTGTAAACGACATCCTCAATGAAAAAACTGTTGATCTTCACCATACTCACGATCGTCTCGTTCCGAACAACCGCGCAAACGGCCACAGAGATCATCCGCAAAGTAGAAGACAAGATGCGCGGAAATTCCAAC
>CAZIAG010000011.1:0-14761 GCA_964537375.1 uncultured Roseivirgaceae bacterium | reverse complement strand
ATCGTAAGGCCGGAATGGAAACGGGAAATTACCATGAAAGCCTGGGCGCTGGGAACAGAGTACAGTCTCATCCTCATCACCGCTCCCGCGCGCGATAAAGGTCAGGCATTTTTGAAACGCGAAAACGAAATGTGGAACTGGCAACCCAGCATCGACCGTGTGATAAAGCTCCCCCCTTCCATGATGATGCAGTCGTGGATGGGATCGGATTTCACCAACGACGACCTGGTGAAGGAATCGTCGATCACACGGGACTACACGCACGCGTTAAAGGCCGACTCTACTATCAACGGAACGAGTGTCTATCGAATTGAGCTCATTCCCAAACCTGAGGCGCCAGTCGTCTGGGGGCGGATCGTGGCGTTCATCGACAAGAAAGAATTCAACCAAGTGCTTGTACACTACTACGATGAAGACGACATCCTGGTGAACGCGCTCGTCTTGTCCGACGTCCGGACGATCGGCGGTAAAAGACTTCCGACGCGGATGGAGATGATACCGGCGGAAAATCCGAAACACAAGACCATTGTCGAGTACCTCGACCTGAAATTCGATGTGCCGCTGAAGGAAGATTTCTTTTCACTTCAGAATCTGAAACGCATTCGCTAAGCATCCATCAACCGACGGCATTCTATGTACCTTTCCCTCGCCTGGCGAAATATCTGGAGAAACAAACGAAGGTCGCTGATCACAATCCTCTCCATCACCTTTGCCGTGTTGCTGGCTTGCATCATGCGTTCATTGCAACTCGGGTCGTATGCGAGAATGATCGAAACCTCCGTGCGTTTCTATACGGGATATATCCAAATCCACAAGCATGGTTACTGGGCGGACCGAATTATTGACAATACTTTTACCCTTGACTCCTCGGTCTTGCAGACCGTCAGGGGCACCTCCGGGGTAACCCGTGTCGTGCCGCGACTTGAGTCGTTTGCACTTGCCGCCTACGAAAACAAGAGCAAGGGTGCCCTCCTTACGGGAATCGATCCTGAAAACGAAAATGAGCTGACCCGTCTCCGGGAAAAACTCACGAACGGTGAATACCTGAACGCCAATGACGAGGGCATTCTCCTGGCGCATTATCTCAACGCCGCAGTAGGCGATACGATCACCCTCATCGGCCAGGGATATCACGGTGCATCTGCAGCCGGGTTGTTTGTTGTTCGCGGGCTGGTGAAATTTCCTCTGCCACAGCAAAACGACCAGGTAGCGTACGTGACCCTGTCTAAAGCACAATGGTTCTACGCTGCGGATCAACAAGCGTCGGCCCTTTCCCTGCTCATTGACCATCCTGACAACACCAACGCCATAACCGGGTCGTTACGCTCGCAGCTCGACACCACTCGCTTCGAGATAATGGCCTGGGAGGAATTGCTGCCTGAACTTGTGCAGAGCATCGAACTCGATAACGTCAGCGGAAAAGTAATGTTGTGGATCCTTTACATCGTCATCGGCTTCGGGATGTTTGGCACCTACCTGATGATGACCGCGGAGCGCCAATACGAATTCAGCGTGATGATTGCGGTGGGCATGCGACGCTGGAGATTGCAGGGCATCGTCTTTCTCGAAATCTTGTTGATGACGATAGTGGGTGTTGTGACCGGCATTGCGTTAAGCCTGCCGATCCTCACCTGGTTCTATCACCACCCGATTCGATTCGCGGACGAAGCGGCAAAAGCCATCGAGACATTCGGAGTGGAAGCGGTGTATTCATTTTCGCTCGACCCCGTGATCTTTACCAACCAGGCGTACGCTATATTCATAATGGCCATCATCCTTTCTGCGTACCCGATCCAAAAGATCCAGCGACTTAACGTAGTAGAATCAATGCGCCCTTAAAGAGAAGAATATATGCTTTCGATCATTGCATGGAGGAACGTCTGGAGAAACAAGGCCCGAAGTCTCGTCGTCATCGGGGCGATGGTGCTCGGCGTATGGGCGCTTGCCTTCGGGGGAAGCTTTTTCAGAAGTTTCCTCATCAGTTACATCCAGGAATCGATCCGGTTCGAAACCTCGAACGGTCAGATCCATCATCCAGAGTTTTCGACCGATCACGATATACGTTACACCTTATCCGACCCTGAACGGATCGTCGATGAACTTCAAAGCCATCCCGAGGTTGAGGCGGCGACGGTTCGAAGCATCACCAATGGCATGATCTCCTCACCGAGACAGGCGACGGGCGTGCGCATTGTCGGCATTGACCCGGCGACCGAAACCAAGGTCACTACGCTTGACACACTGCTGGCGGAAGGTGATTTTCTCCCTGACGAGTTATCAAACCCGGTGTTGATCGGTCAACGCCTCGCGGAGAAGCTGCAGGTTAGGCTGAAGTCGCGGGTGATCCTTACGTTCCAGGACGTCAATGGTCACATCACGGCCGGGCGATTTCGCGTGGCAGGTATCCTGGATGCTACATCAATTACCATCAACGAAACATCGGCTTTTGTCCGGAGAGAGGACCTCAATCGTCTTACCGGTGTTGATAATGCCGTCCACGAAATCGCGTACACCACGAAGGAAGGCACTGACGACGAACGCCTGGCCACACAACTCCAGGCTCAGTTCCCACAAGCCAGGGTGCAGTCATGGCACGACCTTGCTCCCGCCCTGGTCTTTATGGAACAATGGATGGGCGCAAGTCTTATGATCCTCATCGTCATCATCATGATTGCGCTGGCATTCGGTATTATCAACACGATGCTAATGGCCGTACTTGAACGCGTTCGCGAGCTGGGTGTGTTGATGGCCCTGGGAATGAAGAGGTCCCGCGTCTTTTTAATGATTATGCTGGAGACGATTTTTCTCTCGCTCGCCGGTGGTCCCCTGGGACTCGTTGCTGGTTATGTCACTACCACGTGGCTCGGTAAGCGCGGGATCGACCTCACCGACTACTCGCAAGGGCTTGAAGCGATCGGGTATAGTTCGATCCTATATCCGACACTGGCTGCAGCAGACTATATCCAAATCGCGGCGGGCGTCGTCATCACCGCGATCATTGCATCCATCTACCCGGCCTGGAAGGCCATTCGATATAAACCCGTGGAAGCGATCCACACGATCTAACACTACCGAACATGACACTGATTAAGGCAAGTAATCTCCGGAAAGTATATCACAAGACATCGGTACCCGTTCATGCCGTGAACGACATCAGTATCGAAATTGACGAAGGCGAGTTCACCGCCATCGTCGGGCCCTCTGGCTGCGGAAAGACAACACTGCTGAACCTCCTCGGCGGATTGGATCGACCCACGTCAGGATCGGTAGCGATCGGCGGTACCGAGATCACCGAACTGAAGGACAGCGAACTGATCGATTTTCGATTGAAGAACATCGGCTTCGTATTTCAATCCTACAACCTGATACCCGTGCTTACCGCGGAAGAGAATGTCGAGTTCATCATGCTCCTTCAGAAGCGTGGCAAAAAGGAGCGCCGGCAACGAGCCCTCGAGTTACTCGAACGCATGTCGATGCACGACAAGGCCACACACAAGCCCGGCGAGCTGTCGGGCGGACAACAACAGCGCGTTGCCGTAGCGCGCGCCCTCGCCTCAAATCCCCGTTTCATCCTGGCGGACGAACCCACCGCAAACCTCGACTCCGCTTCGACCGAGAACCTGTTGGACCTGATGGCCCGAATGAACAAGGAGCAGAAGGCCACGTTTATCTTCTCGACACACGATCAGCGCGTCATGGATAAGGCACGCCGGATTATCCGGCTCGAGGACGGAAAGGTGGTTGCTGATGAAGGACGTTAACCAGGGGAAATGAGGTTAGGCGCATTTTTTTGGATAGCCGCTTTCGGATTTTCCATCGCCCGGGCGCAAGATGTATCCCCCGTGCAAGATAATTCTCCGTCTTTGGACGCGCCGGCCAGACTCACGCTTAAGGGATACCTAAAGGACATGGCGTCGTTCAACTTTTTTAGCGACAGCATGCTCTTTCAGAACCTCATCCATAACCGACTTAATTTTGCGTGGTATGCTTCCGAATCGTTTACGGCTCATGCGGAATTCAGGACTCGCCTGATACATGGAGACATGGTGCGTGATATTCCCGGCTATGACCGACTGATCGATTCCAACAACGACTATTTCGATTTGTCGGCGAGCGCTAGCAACGAATCCGTTGTTTTCAATGCGATGATTGATCGTCTCTACGTTCAGTGGGCGAAGAACAACTGGGAAGTGAAGCTGGGTCGGCAGCGTATCAACTGGGGCATGAACCTCGCCTGGAATCCCAACGATTGGTTCAACGCCTACTCCTATTTCGATTTCGATTATGAAGAGCGGCCCGGGTCGGACGCATTGCGCCTCAGTTATTATACCGGTGTAGCGTCAAGCGTGGAGGTAGCCGCGAAAATGAGCGACGACATCGACCACTTTGTCGGTGCCGGTATGTGGAAGACGAACAAATGGAATTACGACATCCAACTCCTCGCGGGTCTTGTTCAGGGTGACCTCGCGTTCGGAACGGGTTGGGCGGGTAACCTCGGCAATGCCAGTTTCAAGGGGGAACTCACCTGGTTTCACAAGGTCGCCAACACCAACGTAAACTTCCGCTATGACGATATGTTCCTTGGGGCGATTTCCGTTGATTACTCGTTTCCCAATACACTCTACCTGAATGGCTCCGTCATGTACAATTCGGTGGCGCAGGTGTCGCCGGGCTTTTTCAATGCGTCAATATTGGCTACCCGGCCAGGAACTGTTCGGGACATTTCGCCCTACCGGTGGTCGGCGTTTGTACAATCGACCTATCAGATATCTCCCCTGCTTCACAGTGGGTTGGCCGTGATCGCCTACCCCGGTAGTCCCGATTTTTTTCTCAATCCGTTTGTGACGCTTTCCGTAAAACAGAACCTCGACCTGGATATTGTTGGTCAACTCTTTTTTGGTGAAGACTTTTCGGGGGATTATGGCTCGAATGCGAGCGGGATTAATGTCCGGTTGAAATGGAGTTTTTGAGGAACTGCCAGCCTTGCCATAATCATCAGCTCGACACCACCGACCTTGACGGAATACGCCGCCTCCTCCGACGCATAACCACTGCCGCGGGCAGGAGGAGCAAGACGAATATTGCAATGGCAAGAACAATACGTTGAGTCCACGGCCTTGAAAACGACACCGATTCGGTCTTCCCGTTTACAATAAATCCTGCCCAGTAGTACGGTGACGCCATCTGTGGATATCGCTCGATGAATTCGCGCTTGGCCAGCGTCAGCGCCTTATCTTTACTGTGGCCGTCGAGCAGATGACGGTAGAAGGAAGTCATCAGCAACGAAGTAGCCTGGTCCGGCACCTTCCATAGACTGATCACCGTCGATGGGACACCCGCATACATAAATGCGCGTGACAGGCTCATCATCCCTTCGCCGCGGTTGAGTTGCCCGATGCCCGACTCGCATGCGCTGAGGACAACAAGTTCCGCGTTTAACTCCATCGCATACAGCTCATTCGCCGTGATCACGTTTTCCAGGGTCGAATCCGCCCCACTGAACACCAACTGGGAGAACAAGGGTTTTTCATCATGCAAAAACGAATGCAATGCTAAATGGATGACACTGCGATTCGACGCCTGCTCCTTGAATGCGGCGGCAGTAGCGTTGATAAATATCTCCGCATCACTTCCAATGACCCGTTGAATTGCCTGAATCTCCGAAACGGCCCCGTTCAACGATGGAAGGAACGGATGGCCAGCGTAGTTGGCACTGAATCCAGCGAAGGATGATCCACGACTTCCCATCTGATTCTGTTCGCGCAGCAACCTCGCCGAGTATGCATAGCTAATAGAAAAATCATCGACCAAATTCCTGGTCCCGTCCGACAGTGCCTCAAACGGAATATAGGTCAAGGCACTGTGGGGCACGATAATCAACGCATTCAGATCGGTGGCGAGATGCCTCCACGGCGACACCAGCATGTCATACAGAACACGCGTTCTGCCCAGGCGTTCGTCGGCATCGGCGTCAGGTCTTATAATAAGGTCTCGAAAGGCAAAAATTTCTTCGTGAAGTGCGCCGATTGGAGCGGAGAACAGGGCGAACGTATCACGCGAAATAAAGGCTGAATAGAATGCCGTGTCACCGACGAAATATTCAATCATGGCCTGTCCCTCGATGAGGATATCCGCCTGGACTTCGTTCAAGGAAATTCTGCCATCATCCAAAAGCAGGCGATAGTATTCAGGATACGATTCCTCAATCTGCGCTTGCAACGCTGCATGAGCCTGCTTAAAATCGGCAAGGGCCATGCGTTCGGCAGAAGCATCCTGGTTCCGGGACTCCGCCTGAAACAAGGCCTCTTCAGCAAAGGATAATTCAGCCCGTAATTCACTGGCCTGGAGGATAACGTGCGGCGGTATTCGCGAGAATTCCTTGACCAGTTTCAGGTGATCGAACAACACCGCACTCTTGCCATTGTCGATCAGCGTAAACGCCTCGTAAAGATGTTTCAAATCGCCGGTCTGTTTGAACAATTCCAATTCAATCTGAATTGCCTGCTCGTACACCCGCATAGATTCGTCGACCAGAACAACCTTATCTTTGTCGAGCGCAAAATCGTGGCGGCTGCTATGGATCAGTTCGATGGCCATACCCGTCACGGTTTGAGCAAAGTACAACAGGGAATCCTGGCTTGTGACGTTGTGCAATTGCGTAAGTAAACGCCCTTTGCGGAAGAGCAATTGCATCATCGATTTCTTTGACGAAATCGAATTCAGTGAAGGGTTGGACGAGATTGCCGAATCCACTTGTTCAATTCCGGCCAGGCTATTCAATCCTTTCTGCACATAACCCAACGCCTGCCACAAGTCACCCGCCGCCTCAGAAAGGGACGCGAGGTTCGAATAGGCTGAAGCAACGTTTCCATGTTTTTCGCCGTAACGCTGCACCTGGATCGACAACTCCCTGTTAAAGAATTCGCGCGCGGCCCCGAGGTCTCCTCGCTGCAAGGCAATCTTTCCCAATCCGGAAAGTATTCTGGGTACAAAGGCCGGGTTCTCGTTCATGACAGGCATTGCCTTTCGGAGATAGAATTCGGCGCTGTCGAGGACGTTCATCCGGATGTACAGGTCACCGATGGAATGGTACAGGACGACACCATGCGTCTTAAGCGTGCGGGATGACCCTTGTCGTTCACATTGCGCGAGGTTGCTTTTTCCCCGCCAGAAAAATTCCAGGGCGCGCTGATAATCGCCCTTTTCAGTCAGCGTATTACCCACATTTCGATACGTCAGGACATAGTTCGCGCATTGGCCCGGATCGCGGTAACAATCATAATACGCATTGCTGGCCAAATATTCGTTCACCGCAGACTCGTATTCACCTTTCATGCGGTATAAAGAGGCCTGAAATTGTAATGTACGAAAGAGCTGCTGACAACTTGCCGATGTTCGCGGCCGGGACTTTGTGTAGTCCGCTACGGCGGTGAGATTGCTTAAGGCCTCCTCGTAATTTCCGGTGTTCCAGAAATACAACGCTTCGGCGAAGGCCACACTGTGTGATAAACTATCGGCATACTCTCCTCCAATGCCCCGGGCATTTTTCAGTGCCTCCCTACTGACCTCAAGATATTTTCTTCCCAGGCTATAGCGGCTGTTATATATGGATGCCAGTGCGCGCCGCGTATTGAGGTCAATCCATGAAAACTCGTATTTGTCGATCCCCGCCTCGACCAGCATTCTCTCTGCCTGCGAGTACAACGAATCGCTTTTTGAAAAGTCGTGATACAAAAGTGCGTCAGCTGCGTTCAGCAGTGAGTCAAACGTCGAATTGGCGAATCTGGATGAGGGTTTTTGTTGAAAGCTTACTAAAAAAAACAGGGGAAGGACGGCGATCGCTATCCTGCCCATGCTCATCGTCTTACCCTTCATCGAAGGAATGCTTTTCCATCTTGTATTCTTATGTTGATACGGAATTCTTCGCGCACCTGAGTATCAAAATAGACCCCCCGGATAACGAGAGTATAATCACCATCCACCAATGACGTATTCTCCGGCAGCCTGAAGACCTCCCATTTGTTGTCGGTTCCGTTCAATGGTTCCTTCGCATAGGTAGCGGTGTTATCCAGCAGCATTTCTGTCTGAGACTTTGTCGGAGCGAGGAATCGGAGTTCGGTAAACTCGGGGCATGGACAAAGGTCTCCCTTTATGGATTCTTTAGTCCCGTCATTTGTCTCGCAGGGACAGCAACAAGTTCCAACAATTCCCGCTCCGGCCAGGTCGTTCGTCTCATGCCGTCTTCTGTCGATCATATCCCCCACCCGACCACGATCCTCTGGAGGAAGGAATGCAACATGGTCAAGGCTAACATTCCGGTAGCTGACTTGCTTGACCACGCTGGAATCACCTGTGTTGCTTTTCTCCGAAGTTTCCAAAAGTGCCTCGAGCACCATGTCAGATACGAGCGTATACTCAATGTGCTGAGGCTGAGGTTTACGGAAGTAGAAAAATGCCAACACGATCACGGCGACAACCAGTGCGATCGCAGAAACTGTTCTCATAGGTTTTAGCTTTTATTGATCGGGAAGTTAAGCAAAAGATACGAACCGTATTTTAGTTTCTCCAGACATATTCTTCGTCTCTTAGCCTCCTTAGCAAGTCGCGGCCGCAAGCCTCGAGGATGTTTACTCCTCCAATGTTGCCAGGAAACTGATCAAATCACGGATTTGTCGTTTTGTCAGAAGATAATGCATTGGCGGCATACTCGATCCTCCCTCCGTGCGGCGGACCACGTCGGTCTTTTGAACAACCTGATCGGTGTCATCGGTCAACTTAATAACAACTGCATCTTCAGTTTCCGACACAACCAATCCCCTAACGGTCGTTCCGTTCTTAAGTTCAAGCACGACGGTTCCAAATCCCGGCGCAATGCGGGCACTGGGATCAATCAGTGCCTCAAGGAGTTGCTCCCTGGTCAACCTGGATGCCACGCCGTTCAATCGAGGCCCGGCGTTACCTCCAAAGTCGTCGAAGGAGTGACACCGCGTACATTGGGCTGACTCCTGGAAGAAGATATTTCTTCCCGCACTGACATCTCCGCCCATGAGGGCTGATCGGTAGGCAGCGCGCAACGAGTCGGGCGAGCCGGCGGTATTCATCACCACATAACGTCGTGCCAACTCATCCGAACCAGCGAGATTAATGGCTTCGGAAAGCTCCAACTGGATCTCCAGGGGAAGTTTGCCATTCTCCATACGTGTCAGCAGAGCTTCAAACACCGGTCGGGATTCCTCCAGGGGTACCTTGCCCAGGGTGAGCAAAGCAGCCTGTTTCTCCTCAACGGTTCGATGGTCAATCACCGACGTCAGCAGCTGAACCATTGTCTTTTTATCGATACCTCCCTTGTCCAGGAGATCAAGTCCGGCGACGCGCACAGATTTGTCGCGATCAGCGAGGGCCGCTTTCACAGCATCATCCATTTTAGGATAGCCAATGGTAGCCAGGCTTTTCAAGGCTTCCACCCTCACCGTTGCATCAGGGTCGTTGCGGAGACGCGTCATCAATACCTCGGCGCCCGAAGCAATTTTCATCTTGCCCAATGCCCTGGCGGCGTGCAAGCGGATTAACGATTTTGGGTCATCTGTCAATTGAATGAGAACCGGTGCAGAACGGGTGTTTACCGGTTCCGGGTTGCGAACAATCTCTCCGCGATATCTGCCATCGACACGATCGACCACTGAAGGCCTTGCCCACGTGCTGAGTGCAGCGATTGCTTCAGCCCGCATTTCCACCGGCGCCGAGGTCTTGCGAACATAACTGAGCAGATTCTCCATTGCCTTATCGGTCCCAACCCTCAGGTTCACATTGATAGCGCGTCGAATAAGGGGTTCATTGGCAAAGCTGGTAGTCACAAGGAGGTCACCCAACGCGGGCAACGCGCCTTCAATGGAAAGGTCATCATTGATGGCTCTCGCTGCTTCAGTCACGACAAACTCGTCCTCATCCTTCAGAAAGGAGGCGATCCCTTCGTGTCTCATTCGGCGGAGGGCAACGACCGCAGCTATGCGCAATGCCCTGCTTTCATCGCTCGCCAGCGCGAGGATCGGTTCCGCTTTTCCGATGCGCGCAAGGGCCAGGCTTCCGGCGTGCCGAAGGTAAGCGTCTTTGTCGTCCTCCCTCCGCAACAAGGCGATGATGGGTTGGATAGCCGGCTCCCACGCGATCCGTCCCAACGCCTCAGCCGCAAAGAATCTCGCACGAGGATATTCGTCTTCCAGGAGAGGTATAAGTTCAGGCCCCGCCTCACGGTAACGAACGTCGCCCAACCATTTGGCAGCCTGCGCGCGAATTTCAGGATCGGCGTCCTTCAGATAGGGTACCAGCAAAGCGGCATGTTTGATGTCTTGTCGCGCAAACTGGCTGATGCCCCAGATCGCATGAATTCTTCCGAACTGGATTCCGGTCTGTTTAAGGTTGTTAACCAACACCGCCAGCCCGGTTTCTCCGCGCCGAACCAGTTCAAACTGTGCCTTTTGGCGGAGGCGCATGTCGGGATATTTGAGAAGTCCACTCAGTTGGCCTTCGTCGTACGCGGTAATATCAGCACGCAGGTGTTTTTCGGTTTCTTCGCGGTAGCTATTCGCGGCGTTGCCGGTCACGTCGAGTTTCCAGATACGCCCGTACTCTTTCGTCCCCCAGCCTTCAATCCAGTCAGCCACGTACATTGCCCCATCGGGGCCAAAGTCTATTCCCGTGGCAGCAATACCGCGGACGATCTGCCGCGTGTCAGCCAATTCGAAGGCAGCGCCTTTCGGTCGAAGCGTGAATGCGTGAATACCGGACCGGGCCGGGTTGCCGACAAATTCCACAATGAAGAATGTATTTTCATACTTTGGGCTCAACGCGGTACCCGGATTATACAACATCCCGGCGGGACCGCTCACATAGTTGGCAATAGGAGGCGTGATGTAGGCCGCTTGTCCTTCCCACCTGGGCTTAAACATCTTTTCATCCATCCACACCTTATATCGGTTGTTGTCGGGATCACGGTATTTGCCGAATTGCCAATTGATTCGCCATCCGCTATCCGAACCATCGACGATGTAAACGATGCGTTCATGTTCGCCGGGATGATCGCCGTCGTTATCAACGCTGATGAGGTTTCCGTATTCGTCGAAAACAAACTCGTGCGTGTTGCGAACTCCGTAAGCAAATACTTCAAAATCACTTCCGTCGGGATTGCAGCGGACAATAACACCGCTATTTGGATGTTCCCATCGGCGGCCGTCCCTATCCACTCCGTTGAATCCGATATCGCCGATGCCCCAGTATATCTTTCCTTCCGGACCGACTTCAAGTCCTGACATTCCATGTCCACCAAACCCGATATGGATCGCATAGCCATGGGATATTGACTCTTTCGTCTCAGGAATCCCATCGCCGTCATTGTCGCGCATACGCCAAAGGTCTGGACCGACCCCAACAAAAAGTTCACCATTGTGCCGGAGAACGGCACCGGCTACGTCAGTGATCTCCTCGTGAAAATCCTCTACGATCAACTGACTGAAGTCCGCCACTCCATCGCCTGAGCGGTCTTCTACGCGATAGATGTGTTCTTTCTGCACGGTGAGGTCACGCCAGTCGTGCGAGCCATCGCCGTTCAGGTCGGCGAGCCATTGGTTCTTTTCGCTGTTTTCGGGCGAAAGCGTTTTGCGAAGAAAGGCACGTTTGTCTTCAACGCTCTGCAGTCCGATGGATTCAATCTCCCAATCCTGGTGTCCCCTGATATCGAACTCAGAATTCTTTTGGCGGTTGGTGCGCGAGTAATAGATCACGCCGTGATCATCCATGTCGATGGCAATCGGGTCTGCTACCAGGGAGTCGTTCGCCCAGAGGCGGAGCGCCAGTCCCTCTTCCAGTTCCGGTTGCACCATCGCTTCGATCGATTTCGCCAGTTCGACCGTTCGTTTCGGTTCCATCTGCACCGTGGGATACTCGCGCGTTTCGCGGCCACACGCGGATAGGGTTAATATTAAACAAGCAAGAAGTCGCCAAACCATCCGGCGAAGGAATCCGCTGCGTTCTACCATTTTATTGATGAAAGCCCTCAAGATAATAAACTCAGGAACATTTAACCATCGGGAGGGCTCTTCCGAATGACTCCTGCGCTGATCCTGGTTGACGTGTTTCGGAAGATTCTTCCTCAATTCCCGACCTGAGTTTCACGGACCGTCCGCTGCACACCCTCTTTATATGTTGTCGCCCCGTAACCAAACCGCTTCGTGAACTTGTCGGAGTCGAAAAAATAGTCACGATCATACTGGTACAACATTTCCGGCATTTCGCGAAGAAACGCGTTGAAGAAACCGAGGAATCGAATAAACGAGGCCATATTCTTCTGACAATTCATCTCGTCCATGAACAATTGGGCAATCTGGCGACCCGTCAATTTTTCGGGGGATGTCGGAAGGTGCCATACCTGGCCGTACGCGTCGGGTGTGTTCCCTAACAGCGCAGTGGCCCGGACCGCATCCGGGGTAAACGTGAACGAGTGAATCTTGTCCGCATTGACGAACCAATTCGGCGCCTTGCCCTTTTTCAGATTCTTATAGACTGTTTCGATGAGAAAACTTTTCTGGTTGTTGGGCCCGTAGAAGTCGGCAGACCTTGCAATGAGGCCACGGATTCGACCCGCTTCAATTTCCTTCATCAGCATGGCAGCCACTTCGGCTCTAACCGCGCCTTTTCGACTCGGCGGATCTACGGGGGACTCTTCGGTCATGTGCGCAACGGCGTCCGCCCCATATAGATAGACGTTGTCAAAAAAGACGAGACTGGCGTTGTGCTTAATACACGCATCCAGCGTATTCCGCATCAGCGGGGGCCATTGTTTTTGCCATACTTTTATGTTGTAATCAAATCCCACGAGAAGGTAGACTACCTTTGAACCTTTCACGGCCTCCTCGACGTTTTTGTAATCGGTAAGGTCTGCCGGAAAGAGTTCGTCATTTGCATTGACTTTTTTCGGGTTCCGGCTAACCAGCCGAATGTGATCTGTGTATTGTGGTAGTTCTTTGGCCAGATCTGCGCCTATCGTGCCGTTGGCCCCGAGAATTGTTTGCATCGGTTTGGATGGTTTATGACAACGGCAATAAAGATAAGGGCTTAAAAATAAACTGTGGAGGAAGGCCCTTCCGCATTGACCGATCTTCACTCTCCCGGGAATTGGCCCTTGAGGAGAGCCACGAGACATTAGGTTCTCATTAGGTTGTCATTAGGTTTGAATTAGGTTATGACTTCGATTTTAAGTCGGTTTTCACTCGATCTTTACCCGACTCCTACTCATTCATCCCTCTCGCCTCGTTTAACTCCTCCCTCATTCCCCTTCGAGCCGGAGACAAGGCATTGCCCCAAAAACGGCCTGACCATTATCAAAAAATGCTTTTCGGACCTTCTGCGGGAGAACCTAGACATTAAGAATGCCGGCTTTTGAGGTCGAGACCGTGAGGCGCACGAAACAGCCAAATCAACCATGGTGGCCCGCTTCATCAAAGAACTTCTCTACGTCAATTACGTATTCCTTCGCCCTTGGGATACACGGCCCGTCGGGCGTCGCAGTCCAATGGTTACGCGCTCATCGAGTAAGCCTTATATCATGTTACTGTCGGTCAGATCAAACTTTTATCTTAAAGAACGATGACATGGACGGCGCACAAAAAGAACCCGACAAACGTTGCCGGGTTCCAAACCAAACCTACGCCCAACCTGCTCTACCAGGTCAAGTCCTTCGTCTGAGCCTTTTGCCTGATCGCCTTTAACATGGCCTCATCAAGCATGGCGTCTCCTTCCTTTTGCGATTGTTGCGCGATATAGCTTCTGCGCTTTTCGTTAAGTTCGCGAATCTGTTGCTGAATCCGTCTGCGTTCCGCCGTTTTTTGTTCGATATATTTGCGTTTCTGTTCGGTCGTCATCCCGCGCATTTCTTCCGGGAGTTCCTCCGAAGGTGTACGGGTGATCACCGCCTCGTCCTCCTGGTATGCATCGACGAGGTCCCACGTCGTGTTCCGGTAGACGTGACTGCTCTTTGCAACCGCGCGTTCTACCTTGTTGGCCTGTCCATAGCTCTCCGCATTGCGATCCTGTGCGAGTTGTTGTTCTTTCCGACTCGCTCCCTGACGTCCGTAGTAGATGTACGTTGCGTTAAGTTGTACGTTTAAGGCATCGATCTGCGCATCATAGGGCGAAGCGATGTACACGGTTTTCCTGTCCTGCTCGATACTCATGTAAGTACCGCCGGTGAGGTCCGCGCCACGTTTCCAACCTGTCTTCGCACCTTCGCTATAGGATCCGCAGTAGATGGTATTGATGGTGACATCCTTTTCCTTTGCGAGCGCACAGGCTTCGGCATAAGGGACAGAACCTTGTGTGAACGGTTCGTTGCCGGCGATGAAGACCATTTTCAAATCCGCCTTCGAGTCTGACCAGTTCAATTCCCTCAGCGACTGGCGGATGACGTATCCGCAGTACTCACTGCCTCCGTTTGTGGTCAGCGAAAAGAGCTTCTCGGAGATAAGATCGAGGTCTGACGTAAGTGGATTGACCAATCGTACATATCCGTTCCTTATGGAAAGATTGTCGTTACCGTACTCGTAGAGTGCAATCTTGACCGAAGGGCGCGCTCCGTCCTTGCATTTTGCGGAGGTGAGTTCATTAACAATTCGCCAAAGCTGAGATTTGGCCTGGTCGATCAACCCGTCCATGGAGTTGCTTGTGTCTAAAAGCAGGGCAATCATGATACTTTGCTCCGTTTCGGGTGCCT
>CAZIAG010000010.1:0-20448 GCA_964537375.1 uncultured Roseivirgaceae bacterium | reverse complement strand
TTTGGATGGATTGTAAGCTCAGGTGAACGTTTCGTCGAAAACGCTTAACAGCTTGCAGTATGCGTCATCGTGTAGTTCCTATTCGTTTACAGCTCAATACTTTCGGACCCGCGAAAATTTTTTGCCGGGCAGCACATCCGTTGAAACCAGTGCAGCCACTGGGGACCACGAATGGTTCAGGTTCAAGGCATCCGCAGAACAATACTTTGATGCAGGATGGTATCGCCCCGGGTACCTGTTGGAGGGAGTGGTTTCCAATCAGCCGTTTTTTACAAACTATTACGGTACCCTGGTGAATGCGCCCGCCTTTAATCCTCTGCAGGACTCACGTACTCTGGTGCTGCAGAATTTCAGGGCGTTCAATTACCTCGCCGGCGGACTAAGGAATGTGATCTCGGTTCGCAACAGGCTGGATTTTCGGTTGGAAGCGTATGCCTTTAAACCGATCGAATACCTGCAGCAAACCACTCAACAGGAGCCGATCAAAGTAAATGATATCCGGGCCATCTACTTTGTGGGGACGGCGGGGCTCGTGCTTCACTCGCCGATGGGTCCGATTAGTTTTAGTCTTAACTACTACGATGATCGCGACCATCAATTCGGCGCTCTTCTCCACGTAGGATTTTTGTTATTTAATAAGCATTCGCTGGAATGAGCAGGCGACTATTGGGCCTGAAAGAGCGCCTTCGGATTGAATTACGACAAAAGGCGTGTATCGAATCATGTACCATTTCTGGCGGGTTGTTTAATTTTTTCCGTAAGTTTATCCCCTATTTGTTAACCCCACCTTTTGTCGTATGAAGCGTATTGGCTCTTCAGCCCTTGTGCTGATGCTGTTATTGACCTTTCCGACCTACGCCCAGGTCGTCCAATGGGCGTCTCGAGTAATCGAGTTCTCCTCCCAACTGACTCCCGTTCAATATTCGGCACAACAGGTTCTTGGCAAGCCTAATGTACTTCCTGCCGGGGGTCAGAATCCGAATGCCTGGGTTCCTGACAAACCGCGACGGAAGGAATTCATAAAGGTGGGGTTTGAAAGACCGATGAGTATTCGTCAGATCGCCATTGCCGAATCCTACAATCCGAGTGCGATATTTCGTGTACTCGCTTATGATGAACACGGTCGGGAGTACGAGATCAATACGCTTAACCCCATGGCTGTACCGCTAAAGGGGAGGATGTTGAATCTTTTCATGGAGCAAACACCGTACAAGGTGGCGGCGGTTCGTCTCGAATTCGATGGTGGTGCGCTTCCCGACTACTTTGGCATTGATGCGATTGGGATTGCGGACTCCCCTTATCCGATTATCGCCGATATCCCCAAACTTCAATTGTTACGATCGGGAATCATTATCGAGTCGTTGGGTGAGAATGTCAACAGTGAGTTCAAGGAACTGAATCCTCTCCTTTCGCCTGATGGGAAGACGCTTTATTTCAGCAGACAAAATCACCCGGAAAACGCGGGAGGCACTGAAGATCGGGAAGACATCTGGTATTCGGAGCTGGACTCCGCCGGCAACTGGAGCCTGGCGCAGAACATGGGGCCACGTTTCAACAACGAGTTTCCCAACTTCGTTAACACGATTCAGTCGGTAACACCCGATGGTCGCACGGCCATTATGCTTCTGGGTAATCAATATCAGGCTAAAGGAAAAATGATCTCAGGCGTTTCAATCAGTTCCAACGTCGGAGGCGCCTGGTCCGAACCCGTGGCCCTGAAAATTCAGAACGATTATAACTATAGCGACAAGGCCAACTATTTCCTGACCAATAACCGGAAGGCGCTCATCATGTCCGTGGAGCGGAAAGATTCCTATGGTGATCGCGATATTTACGTTTCCTTTCTGCGCGACGACAGCACCTGGACGGAACCGTTGAACCTGGGCGGTGTGATCAATACGGCAGCGGAGGAATCGGCGCCCTTCCTCGCGTCGGATGACAAAACGCTTTACTTTTCATCGAATGGTTTTAGCGGATACGGAGGAAGCGACATCTATGTGTCACGCAGGTTGGACGACTCATGGACCAGCTGGTCAGAACCCGAGAACCTCGGCCCGGAAATCAACTCACCATTGGAAGATCTGTTTTTCAATATTCCGGCGTCGAGCGAATACGCCTACTACTCCCGCGGCGTCTCTGACACCAATACGGATATTTTTCGGGTCAAGCTTCCCATCGTACACAGCCCGGAACCCTGGGTTACTGTTAAAGGCAAGATCGTCGACAACCACGGCAATCCCATGGGCGCCAAGATCGTGTACGAACGATTGCCTGATGGCACAGACCTCGGCATAGTGTTAAGCAACGCGGAAACCGGCGAGTATGAATTGCGTCTGCCGGCAGGACAGCTCTACGGCATTCGTGCGGAAGCGAAAGACTGGATATCGGAGAGTCAGCACCTCGACTTGCGGGACATCATACACGACCAGACAATCAACCTGGGTGACTTCGCGTTGGATCCGATTCAGGTGGCCCCTGTCGAAGAGCATATCACTATTACGCTCAACAACGTGTTCTTTGATTTTGATAAGGCGGAACTGAGGCCTGAATCTTTCCCCGAGTTGAATCGCATTTCTACTTTGATGCATGAGAAATCTGGTATGCAAATTGAAATCGCAGGTCATACCGATTCAACGGGACCGGAGGAATACAACATGCAATTGTCCGAACGTCGGGCGCGGGCCGTTGTCAGGTACCTGACCGAAAAAGGTGTGGACGCCAGCCGGATTGAAGTTGCGTTCTTTGGTGAGTCGAAGCCCGTGGAGAGCAATGCAACGATCGAGGGAAGAAGAAAGAATCGCAGGGTTGAATTCAAGATATTGAAAATGTAACTTTATCATCCATGCGCACTGTTATCGGGGCAGTCATTTTTTGCTGCGTTTTCTCTGACAGATCTTATGGCCAGTTTGCCGACAGCACGAACATGGTCTTTGCTGAAGGCAAGGTTCTGAATGCTGCAACCGGCGAGCCGGTCAATGCCCGCATCACCTATCAGAGCCTCCCGTACGGAAACCGGATTGGAGTCATCAACAACAGTTCGTACTCATTCCCAATGTTCGATGGAGAGCATTATTCTATTACCGTGGAGGCACCTGGCTTTTCACCAGCCAAGTATATGCTGGACCCCACCACCGCGAATGAGGAAAGGAAAGTGATCCTGGATATTTCACTCTCTGACGGAGGGCCGGCACCGCCGCGCCACAAGGCGGGCGAAGTCTTACGCCTTACCAATCTCATCTTTGCTGCCGGAAACGCGAAGATTAGTGCTGAATCCTATGAGGAACTTGATCGGCTCGCTGGGCTCATGAAGGAAAACCCTGACATGGTCATTCAGCTTGAGGGCCATACTGACTATATCGGATCGCCGACAGACAACCTGAAGCTTTCTCAGCGCCGGGTTGACGCGGTACGGAGTTACCTGGCGGGGAAGGGCATTCCAAAAAGCCGGATGAAGACCAAGGCATTCGGGGGTTCCCAGCCGCTTTCGCGTGAGGACACGCCGGAGGCACACCAAAAGAACCGCAGGGTCGAAGTTCGGATTCTCGCCAATTGATTCGACGCTTCTTGCTCGATTTCGGCTGGTGGCAAGATGTTTTTCGATAACCATGTTGGGAAGAGAAAAATGCGAACTTTGTCCTTGTTTGGCGGACAATCTTTCCCCACCGGACTTGTAAATGGATTTTATCGTTAAGGCACGAGCATGACGTCAGAAACCGCGTTGACCACTTTAGACAGCGTCAGAACGGACTTTGAAAAAATCAGGTCTTCTGTACAGACCTTGCGTACCGAAAAGGTCAGCGCACGTATTGATCGGCTTCGCCAACTCAAAAAGTGGATTCACTCAAATCGGCAGGTCATCCACAAGGCGATGCAGAAGGACCTGGGAAAACCAGCGGCTGAGGTGGACATGATCGAGATCTTTCACGTGCTGAGTGAAATCAGGTTGGCTGAGAAGAACCTTCGCTATTGGTGTGCACCGCGGAAGATAGACGCTCCCTTTAATATGTTGGGAACGAGGTCCAGCATCCGGTACGAACCACGGGGAGCGTGCCTGGTCCTCTCACCCTGGAACTATCCCTTCGCTTTGGCAGTGGGGCCGTTGGTCTCGGCGCTTGCCGCCGGTAACGCTGTGATACTAAAACCCTCTGAATTTACGCCCAACGTATCGGCGATCATTGCATCGATGGTAAAGGAGGTGTTCGATCCGAGCGTGGTATCGGTTTGCGAGGGGGGGCCGGAGGTAGCCAAATTCCTGGTGACACTTCCGTTCGACCATATCTTTTTTACGGGAAGCCCTGCCATTGGAAAGGAAGTGATGAAGGCTGCTGCGGAAAATCTTGTTTCTGTGACCCTGGAATTGGGCGGCAAATCTCCGTCAATCGTTACAGCTTCCGCCAATATTCGCGAAGCGGCTAAAAGGACGGTGGTCGCCAAGTTTGTAAACAGTGGTCAGACCTGTGTAGCACCGGATTACGTGCTGGCCGACGAAAAGATCGTGGACGACCTCACGCGTGAACTGGTTTCGCAGACGCGCGCCCATTTCAGCGGGGGGACGGATTTCGAAAAGTCGACCAGTTATTGCAGGATTGTCAGCGCCCGACATTTTGATCGCCTGGATGAATTGATGCAGGAAGCGATCCACGCCGGTGCCAATGTGCATTTGGGCGGATCAAATAATATCGAAACGCGTTTCTTTCACCCGGCTATTTTGAGCGGGGTTCCGGCAAATTCGCGATTGCTCGACGAAGAGATATTCGGCCCGATTCTGCCGATCGTCCCATACAAACATATCGACGAGGCGATTGCGTTTGTAAATGCCCGTCCGAAAGCCCTTGCGTTGTATATCTTTTCACGTGATCAAAAGAGCATCGACAAGGTTTTGGAGCAAACTTCGTCAGGCGGAGCTTGTATTAACGACTGTGGGTTGCATTTCCTTCATTCTAATTTGCCGTTTGGTGGCGTTAATTCGAGCGGAATAGGAAAATCGCACGGCTATTATGGTTTTCTTGCTTTTTCCAATGAAAAACCTGTGCTTCGTCAAAAGTCGGGGTTCACGTCTATCCAACCCTTTTATCCCCCATACAGCGAACGGTCCAGCAGACTTGTGGATTGGTTTTTGAAATGGTTTTGATTACCGGTAAATAAAGTCCGGTCGCCGGGTTCCAGTCGAATGGAGCCTAGTTTGTACATTTGTGACCGATCTTTCCGCAATTGGAGGAGCGACCAGAAAAAGAGTGTAGCAAAAATCGTTTGCAATGAAAAAGACATTGAAATGGATCCTTTATGTAATCGGGGGGCTGTTCGTCCTCTTGATTGCGGCCGCGCTGATTATTCCAGTATTCTTTAAGGATGATATCAAAGCGGCCATCGAACGTGAGATCGCCAAATCGGTCAACGCTGAAGTTGTCTTTGACGATGTCAGTCTTTCGCTTTTTAGCAATTTCCCCAACGTAACGACTGGTGTCGTTGGTTTGGGCGTTTTGAACCGGGCGCCTTTTGAGGGGGAGGTTCTTTTTGCTGCCCGGAAGTTCGAAGTGGAGGTGAACCTGAAAGATATTCTGTTTGGTGATGAACTGAGGGTCAAAGGTATCTCCATTGTTGATCCGATTGTAAATATTCATGTGCTGAAGGACGGCAGAGCCAACTACGATATTGCTATTCCCTCCGAGGATACGGTAACAACGGAGACGGAGGAAGCAGGCGAGTTTTCTTTCGGAATCGATCATTGGGAAGTTGTCAACGCGGATGTTTCATATGTGGACGAATCTTTACCCTACCGTCTTGTCATTAAGGGGTTGAATCACAGCGGAAGCGGAGACTTTACGCAGGACGTGTTCGATCTGAGGACGCAAACTAAAGCAGACACGGTGACCACAGCCTTTGACGGTGTAGAGTACCTCACCAACAAGAAGGTTGATATCGATGCGACCATCACCATCAGTGATGAATTTTCAAAATATACATTCAAGGAGAATCGCGTCAAGGTCAACGATTTCGCAATGGAGTTTGATGGTTTTGTGACAATGCAAGGGGATGACATCGGTCTTGACCTGACCTTCAAAACTCCGGAGAATTCATTCAAGAGTTTGCTGTCCCTGGTTCCGGGCATATACACGGAAGGATTCGAGGATATAAAGACGTCCGGCGATCTCGCCTTCAACGGTGCTATCAAAGGTGTGTACAACGAGACTTCGATGCCCGGATTCAATGTGACGTTGAATGTGACGGATGCGATGTTTCAGTACCCTGATCTTCCGACCGCGATAAGCAATATTAATATCGATCTCCTGGTAGACAACAAGGACGGTGTGATAGAAAACACCGTGGTCGATTTAAAGAAGATGCATCTTGACTTTGGTTCGAACCCTGTTGATGCCCGTGCACTGATCTCAAAGATGTATCCCACCCATATTGACGCGAGCCTGAGTGCCAGGCTGAATCTCGGTGAGCTCACGTCGATGTTCCCCATGGAAGGCTTGGAAATGAAAGGCAACTACAGCGTGAATCTTTCAGCGAAGGGCGTTTACGACAGTTTGAAAAAAACGCTGCCTTCCGTAAACGCGACCATGGCATTGGCCAATGGATACGTGAAGTCAGCGGATTTTCCCATACCGCTCGAGCGGATTAGCTTCAGTTCAACGGTACAAAACAAATCAGGCAAGATGTCTGAAACGGTCATCGATGTTAAGGATTTCCAAATGCTGATGGATGGCGAGCAATTGGCCGCCGATCTGCATTTGGAGGATCTCGAAAATTACAAGTGGGATCTCAAGCTCAACGGCGGGATTGATCTCGAGAAGATTACAAAAGTATTCCCATTGCAAGGGATCGAAATGGCCGGAAAGATAAAAGCCAACGTTCAAACAAAGGGGACCTACGCCGACCTGGAGGCTGGACGGTATGACCGCATGCCGACCAGCGGAACCGCATCGGCGGTGGATTTCCGTTATGCCATGACCGACATGCCGGAGGTGAAATTGAGTGAAGCGCGGATGGCCTTTGATCCGAGGAAGATCAACCTGCAGAATGTAGAGGGCACGGTTGGTCGAAGCGATTTCAGCGCTAATGGATCGTTGTCGAACTATTTGGGATTCGTGATGGGTAACGGAATAATAAAGGGCCAGGTGAATCTGAAGTCTAACCTGCTTGACCTGAATGAGTTTATGACCGAGGAGGAGACAGGAGACGTCGAGGAAGAGACCGAATCATATGGCGTCATTCCTATTCCGAAGAATATCGACTTTGTATTCAGCTCAACTATTCAGAAGGTAAAACTGATGGATTATGACATCACCAAGGCATCCGGAGATGTCATTGTTAGAGGCGGTGTTGCCGATCTGAGGAATCTCCGGTTCAATATGCTTGGCGGTTCATTCGTTGTCAATGGAAGCTACAACACGAAGGATGTTAACCATCCCAAATACGATCTGGCGCTCAAAATCGACAACGTCTCCATGAAGGATGCGGCGAACACTTCGTCGTTGGTTAGGACCTACGCGCCTGTTGCCGGATTGGTCGATGGAAAGTTCTCTACGGATTTCAAGGTAAACGGTGAACTGGGTCAGGACATGATGCCGGTGCTTTCCACGGTGAATGGAGAAGGGCTCATTAAAGTTGCCCAGGCTGCGCTAACGGGTTCGAAACTTATTTCGGGAATCACCGCTGTAACCAAGCTCAACGATTCGGACAACGTGACCATGAAAGATGTGTTGATGTCCGCTACCTTGAAGAACGGAAAGCTGAGTGTAAAACCGTTCGATGTGAAGGTAGGTAGCTATAAGACGACGGTAGCAGGCGCAACAAGTCTTGATGGAACGATCGACTACACGTTGAAGATGGACGTTCCGGCCGGAAAACTGGGTGAAGAGTTCAATTCCCTGGTCAGCCGGTACACGGGCAACAAGACCTCAAGCTCGACCATTCCGCTGACCATAGGATTAAAAGGCTCGTACGACGATCCGAAGGCCAGCCTCGTGTCGGACGAACAAAAAGAACAGGCAAAAGAGGCGCTTTCCACAGCAGCCAAGGAGGAAGGCACGAAGGCAGTGAAGGAAGCTATCAAGGGAACGGAGGCTGAAAAAGCGCTCAACAAAGTGTTGGGGAAAGACTCCACGGATTCCGGTGCTACAACTCTTCCCGTGACGAAGGAAGAGGTGAAGAAGGAAGTCGAGGAGAAGAAGGAAGAAGTAAAGCAGAAAGTTGAAGAAGAGGCAAAGAAGAAAATTCAAAACCTTCTCAAACGAAAAGACAACTGACTCCGGTAAAGGGATATCTTCTACGATATCCCTTTAATTTTTATCCGTAACCGGCGGTTCATCGTTCATATCGTTTTCTTAACGGCTCTCGTCCCCTTTAGCCCGGCTCCGCGGGCCGCCAGGCAAACACGTTGTATTCATAGCCACGTAATTTGAGCTATGAAGACATTGTTGAGGATCCTGATTTTGTTGTTGCCATTCTTTTGGTCTATCTACGTGTTGGCCCAGCCTGGGGGGAATGCTGCATGTTCAACCTGTTTCACGACTGAAGTGGTTTCGGTTGAGCCCATTTCGGACGAATGCACGGCGTATCGATGGAGGGTGTCATTTGACAGCCAATGTAAACATGCCTTATCCCATTTTGCCGTCGAGATTCCATGCGGAACGATTAGCGACCTCGCGAATTCCGAGGGGTGGAAACAGGAATTCGGGTTGGACCCGACGTCTGGACTCCGTGGATTCAAGATTGATGACATCGAAGGATTCGGAAAAGGTTCTTTAACATCATTCACGATTGATTTTGTCTGGTGCTACACAGAAGAACAATGCCCTTCGTTCGAAAACTGTTGGCAACCGATTGTTGCATACAAGGCTGGAACATGCGTCGATTATGATACGTTGAGTGCAGCCTGTGCCGGCCTAAGCGCCGCGTTAACGAAACAGGACGTTTCATGTTATGGCGCGAACGACGGCAAATTGACCGTCGACGTGACGCAGGGGGTTTCACCCTTCGCCTATTTATGGTCGAATGGTTCAGTAGAGCAGTCCATAGGTGACCTCGGCCCGGGTGCGTATTCTGTGATCGTCCGCGACGCTACGGGTGCCGAGGTTGTTCTGTCGGACACGATCCATCAACCTTCTTCAATTAACATCGAAAGTGTATCCAATGCCACGGATTGTGCGGGAGCCAACGGGACAATTGATGTAACGGTGAGCGGAGGAGCCGGCGGCTACATTTTTGAATGGAGCGATGGGGGAAGCGGTGAAGACCGCCAGCATATGGCGGCGGGAAATTACACCTTAACGGTAACGGACGAAATCGGATGTTCGGCACAGGCCGCCGTGACGGTTGAACAATCTGCGACGATTTCGATTGACGGTGTCGTTGGTCACGCTACCTGTGATTTGACAGACGGCTCTATTGATATAACGGTGACGGGAGGAACTGCGCCGTATGACTACGAATGGTCGACGAATGAGTTCACGGAAGATATTTCGGGTCTTGCTGGCGGTACATACGAAGTGACCGTGACCGACAGCGTCGGATGTTCGGCCACTAAACGATTTGATGTAAAGGCATCCAATCCGCTCAGGTTAACGTTTGTCACCACACCCACGAACTGCGATTCGGCGACAGGCACTATTGACATTTCTGTAATTGGCGGAACAGAGCCGTACACTTTTACCTGGAGTAATGGATCTTCCAAAGAAGATCTCGAAGGTTTGGATGAAGGACAATATACCGTTGTTATTGAGGATGCAAACGGGTGCACTTATACGCGCACGATTTCGATCAAGAAAGAAAGTTTTGCGTTGGAGGCGGAGGTGACGAAGCCGACCTGCTTTGGCGGATCAGGCGGGTCCATATCGCTTGACGATCCGATCAGTGGAGATCCTCCTTACCATTACGAATGGTCGAATGGCGAAACGGGCAGCGAAATTGGCGGATTGCCCGCGGGAATGTACTCGGTCGTGGTCACCGACTCTTCCGGTTGTTCTGCTCAAATGAGTTTCTATGTTGGGAATCCACCGGGTATTACGGCGTCGCACAGCATCACGAATGATGAATGTGGCGCTGACGGCTCATTCGATGTCGACATAGCGATTGAAGGCGGTGCCGGTGGTTATACCGTTGTTTGGCCTGATGGCGTGATCACGGAAGATCGCGAAGACCTCTTTGGGGGTTCGTACTTGATTGTTATTTCAGATTCCCTGGGTTGCTCCATTGATTACGAATTTGAAATTGACGCCGTAGACGACGAGGTCGGGTGCAATATCATGCCGTTGGACAGTATGCCCGTATGCGGGTCGCAAGGTAATGCCCTAATGGCGGCGGTGTCAGATGCGGAATCCTACTCGTGGACCGTCCAGAGTGATGATCCCGGATGGCAGATCACAGGCGACACAACGACGGCAACCATCACCTATACGACTGGAGGAGTTGGTTCTGGCGCCACCTTTGTGCTGATCGTAGCCAAGAATGGTTGTAGTTCTTCCTGTTCGTATGAGGTGACCGCCTGTTTGGAGGATACGAATCCCGGCGAAGGAGAGCCCGGAGACGGTGAGCCCGGAGACGGTGAACCCGGTGATGGTGAGGCGGGAAGCGGAGATGACGACTGCGGTTCATGCTTTGAAACGGAATTGAGATGGATCGGGACAGATGGCTCCTGCGACGCGTACGAGGCCATTGTCAGTACAGACGGAAGTTGCCGATATGAACTCTCGCATTGGTCTATGGAGGTTCCCTGTGGTACAATTCGCGACATAAAGACTTCCACCGGTTGGGACGTGGAGATCGGGATGGATCCAACCACTGGTATCGCAGGGTTTAAAGTCGACAACATTGATGGCTTTGGGAAGACGCCGGATAGCTTCACCGTTCAATTTGTGATATGTCGTTCGGGGTCTTGTTCTGACTGGGGACCGCGGGTTGCATACAAGGCAGGCCGATGCGTGGATTATGATACGCTGGATACGCCCGCGTCAGCGGCTATCTCCCTCACCGCATATCCAAATCCTTTCCGCGAAGGCGTCATATTTGAATGGACACCTGACGTTGACGAGTACACTGTGCTCGAAATTCTTGATCCGTTTGGCCACCGCGTCGGGATTGTTTATGGAGGGATGGCACGGAAGGGCGTAGCCCACAAAGCGGAGTTCTCAGGGATCACACTGAACTCGGGTCTTTACTACTACCGAATGACCGCGGGTGAAAAGGTGGTTAGGGGAAAGTTGTTCAGGAGGTAGGAAAAACGTTCAACGTTCAGGACTCAGGTTTCAAAGTCCAGATTTGTTATTCCATGGTGTTGTTACGAATTGTTGCGTTCCTGATTGTTCCCTGTGTTAGCGTACTTTGATAGAAATACATTCCGGTCGGAGCTTTTTGCTTCGACCGGAATGCAATGATAATTCTGCATCGATGGCTTAAGGCGGGTGCGGTCAGCTTGAAAGCTGTATTTCCTCGCCTTCGCGATTCAGGAATTTAAATTCGACTATCGCCAGGGATGTGTCCTTGACGATCTTGACCCACCGCTTGTACCGGAAATACCAACGGACGCGTTGCGAAATGAAACCTTTCGTGAAAAATGCGTAGAGGTAGGGATGTACCGCCAGGACCAGTTCCTTTTCGTTCTGTTTCGTGATCAGGTGTTCGATGTTCTTTTCAATGAGATCGGAGACGAGGATGGAAGCCGAGATCGTTCCCGTACCGTTGCAGGTAGGGCAAACCTCTTTGGTGGCAATGTTCATCTGCGGCCTTACGCGTTCGCGCGTGATCTGCATCAACCCGAACTTCGAGAGGGGCAGGACCGTCGACTTCGCCTTGTCTTCGCGCATTGCCTCTTTCATCACCTTGTAGATGAGCTTTTTGTTCTCGAGGTTACGCATGTCGATGAAGTCGATGACGATAATGCCACCCATGTCGCGCAAGCGCAGCTGACGTGCGATTTCTTTCGCGGCCTCGACGTTTACAGACAGGGCGGTCGTCTCCTGGCTTTCTTCGCGTGTGGATTTATTGCCGCTGTTTACGTCGATGACATGCAATGCTTCCGTGTGCTCGATGATCAGGTAGCCGCCGCCCCTGAGGCTCACGGTTTGACCGAAGGCCGACTTGATCTGTTTCTCGATCCCGTAGTGTTCAAAGATCTTTGCTCGTCCGTTGTAGAGCTTCACAATCTTCTCCTTGTCGGGAGCGATGGTGCGGATATACGACCTGATCTCGTCGTACATTTTTTTGTCGTCGACGTGGACGTTATCGAACGACTCATTTAGGAGGTCGCGGAGAAGAGAAGAGGTTTTGTCCAGTTCGCCGATGATCTTTTCCCGGGGATGGGCGGTAGGGAGGCGCGTCATGCCTTCTTCCCACGTCTTGACAAGATTCCGAAGATCGCGGTCGAGTTCGGCAACTTCCTTGTTTTCCGCAACTGTGCGGATGATGACGCCGAAATTCTCGGGTTTGATGGACTGGATGAGGCGAAGAAGACGTTTTCTCTCTTCGCTACTGGTAATTTTTTTGGAGACGCTGACGGCGTTGGAAAAAGGTACCAACACCAAGTAGCGACCCGCCAATGACAACTCGCAGGATAATCGCGGCCCTTTCGTCGAGATAGGCTCTTTAACAATCTGCACCGGAATTACCTGGTTTTTCGCAAGCTGCTGGTTGATTTTTCCATGCTTATCGATATCAGGCTCCGGATTGAACTTGTCGAGTCTCGCTCCATTGATCTTTTTCGCTCGCACCAGGCGTGTAAACTTTTGTAGCGAGCTAAACTGCGGACCGAGATCCAGGTAATGCAGGAAGGCATCTTTGTCGTAACCGACGTCGATGAAAGCTGCGTTAAGTCCTGGTACTACTTTCTTTACCGAGCCGAGAAAGATATCACCCACGGTGAATTTACTTCCTTCGGCTTCCCGGTGAAACTCGACAAGCGTCTTATCTTTTAGAAGGGCTATACGACATCCGTCCTGAGTGGCACTAACAATTAGTTCGTTACTCAAAACAGTATATTTTAATAAAAATGATGTGTATAGCTGACAGCTGGTTACGCTGTCAAAAAATTACTTTTTCTTGTGTCTGTTCTTCCTGAGACGTTTCTTACGCTTGTGCGTAGCCATTTTGTGCTTCTTTCTTTTCTTTCCGCTAGGCATATGAATGTTTTAATGGTTTTTTGGTCCACCTAAAAGAAGGTGAACGCGGTTAATAAATTATTTTAAATCTTTCAGGTATGAGTCAATCGTTGCCTGAACGGCTGGATCGTTACTCATGCCCTTTACTTTCGCAAATTGTTGCCGTGCTGCTTCCGTTTCACCGTTCTCCATCAGCGCCACACCCAACAGGAGTTGACCTTGAAGGTGTTCGGGATTAACGGCGATCAACGACCTAAGTCGCTCCACTGCTCGTCCGTATTGACCGGATTGAATGGAGAGCATACCCATGTTAAACAGCGCCGCCTCATGTTTAGGATTCGCCTTCAACACTTCCTGCAGGATATTGATTCCTTGCATGGCGGTGCCAGGGGCAATGTAGGTCATGGCCAGCCTCGTTTTGACGTCGAGATTGCCAGGTTGGGCATCGAGGACTTTACCATAATACTCTTGCGTCTTTGCAGCAAAAGTCGTCTGGCGCGCCGGATCCACAGCCAAAGTGTAGGCCTGGTAGTAAGCGTCGCCCGCTTTGACCCAACTATCAATTGTGTTAAAGAACGCCGCGGCCTCTTCCGCGTACCATGCCGCGCTATCAAACTGACTAGCAAGGCGGTAAAGGGTCGCCAAAGAGTCGGCAAAGATAGCATTTTTTTCCTTCGACGGTGCGGTGGATAAGAATCGCCGCAATTGGGCGATCTGACTCTTTAATTCGGCCGGGACCTGGCGGTGTGTTTCGATGTGAGAGGCGACGGAGTCGGTCGGTGTGGCAATTTCGCGGTCGCTTTCAACGACCGCTTTTGGCAATTGAAACAGCAACAGGATTACTGCGGCGCATATGCCGACCAGAATTAGGCGCGTCTTAACCATACTTCTCTGCGGGGAACAACTCCCTCTTCATCGCGAAATTATTTTTCGGCAAGCTGCTTTACCTTTTCACTACTCTTGATCTTGTTGATAAAGATCTTGGCCGGCTTGAAGCTGGGAATGAAGTGCTCATCGATTACCAGCGCCGTATTGCGGGAGATGTTTCTGGCGATCTTCTTTTTTCTTTTTTTGTTAACAAAACTGCCAAAACCCCTGATGTATATGTTATGCCCGTTAGCCATGGAATTCTTGACCACACTAAAGAATGCCTCTACCGATGCAGTCACATCTGCCTTGTCAACGCCTGTCTTTTCGGCAATCTCGTTAATTATATCTGCTTTGGTCACAGTGGTAAATTTTAGCCTGAAGTTTTTTCGGGAGGGCAAATTTACTTTGCCTTGCCAGATTAAAAAATGAATATTGAAAAAATTGATTATCAAGGGGATGGCCAAACGTTATTTTTCGAAAAAACTCGCCAGGTGGTACGAAATTCACCAGCGGCCACTACCCTGGCGGACGACGAATGACCCCTATCGGATATGGCTTTCGGAAATCATCCTTCAGCAAACAAGGGTCAGTCAGGGTTTGCCCTATTACGAGGCTTTTGTCACCGAATACCCTACTGTCTTTGACCTGGCATCGGCCAGGGAAAGAGACGTTCTCAGGCTTTGGCAAGGCTTGGGCTATTACACCCGGGCGCGAAATCTTCATCGTTGTGCCCAGGAGGTTGCTGGCGAGTATGGGGGTGTATTCCCGAAATCTTACGAAGGCCTCAAGAAGCTTCCCGGCATCGGATCCTACACAGCAGCGGCGATCGCTTCCTTTGCTTATCGCGAACGTGTGGCGGTAGTCGATGGAAACGTTTTCCGTGTTCTCGCGCGGGTCTTTGGGATTGATCTACCCATCGACTCCGGGCAAGGTCGTGCCGCCTTCGAAAAACTCGCCCACGAACTGCTGCCCGATGACCGGCCCGACCTTCATAACCAGGCCATCATGGATTTTGGAGCGACTTGCTGTACGCCGCGAAATCCTCGTTGCGAAGACTGCCCGTTCAGGAACGAATGCGTCGCTTATTCGAAAGGCAACCAACGGTTATTACCCGTGAAGGTTCCAAAAAAGCCCTCAAGGCAGCGGCATTTTTACTACCTGGTTGTTCAGCAAGGGAACAAATTGCTAATGAAAAAACGAACCGGCCGGGACATTTGGCATGGCCTGTACGACTTTGCCTTAATCGAAAAGAATCGTCGCGTGAAACCAGAGGTGGTCCTGGAGGAATTTCGTGAAGTTTCCGACAAGACGAAGCTCATTCAAATAACAAAACCTTACCGGCATGTCCTGAGCCACCAAACCATTATTTCAAGATTCATTGTTCTTGAGGTCCAGGGTGACAGGTTTTCCGGGCTGCGTCAACACGCTTTTTATACATTTAATCGCGTAGGAAGGCTTCCCAAGCCAGTTTTAGTCACTCGCTTTCTGAAGGATCATTATCTTTTTTAGTTAGTTGAAAGGTGGTACTTTTGTCTTCCCAGGAATATAAAAACTAGCAAATAATTATGTCTGGAGTAAATAAAGTGATTCTTGTCGGTCGCTTGGGAAAAGAACCCGAGGTCCGCAATCTTGAAAGCGGAGCAGTGGTTGCAAATTTTTCGCTTGCAACATCCGAATCGTACAAGGACCGGGTTACCGGCGAACGAAAGGAGGTCACAGAATGGCACAACGTTGTGTTGTGGCGAGGTTTGGCTGAAATCGCGCAGAAGTACCTGCACAAAGGTGACCTCGTATACATCGAAGGCAAGCTCCGGACGCGGTCCTGGGAAAAGGAAGGCGTAACGCGGTACACAACGGAGGTTGTTGCCGATAACATGACCATGCTGGGCAGTAGGGGTGGTGGAAGCGGTGCTTCCAACGACAGAAATACGGATCGTATAACGACAGAACCAAGTCATATACAACCCGCGGCAGACAACAGTACGGACGATCTGCCATTCTGATGTTGAACCAATTCTGACGTTCCTTGGACGAACCTCCCAGTTATACTCTTCAGAATATTTTATCGGACCAGAGCCTGCTCTACTTTGTTATTACTGCGCTACTGGTCATGGCTACAGCGCTGATTTCTGCCGTTGAAGGCGCGCTTTTTAGCCTCAAACCCGAAGAGTTGGATTCGATGGCCAGGTCTCGCGACCTTGATCAGAAACGCGTTGCAGAGATGATGAAAAATCCGCGGCTCGTCGTCACGGCGTTGACGACCGTGAAGTACGCGCTTCTTCTCTGCGCTGCCGTGCTCGCTATGTCATCCGTTTCGTGGAGGGCGTCGGTGAGCCTCGATGACTTTTCCATCGTCACATGGTTGGTACTATTGACTGCTTGCTTTTCGATCGCCGGCGTAATTGTTCCCAAGATTTTCGGAGCATCCCGCGCGCGTTCGTTTGCCGTGAAGTATCGACTTGTTGTGAGCACGGTGATCGCGGTTATGAAGCCCTTTGTGTCTCCGATTCTGCGAATGTCAAATGTGGTAGAGCAAAGGCTTTACAAGAAACGAGAAGAAGATTCGGTGAAAGAGTTCAGTCAGGCCTTGCAGCTTGCCACAATCGACGAAGAGCCCGTTGAGGGTTCGCGCGAGATCCTTGAGGGGATTGTTAACTTTGGGACGCTTCGTGTCAAGAGTGTGATGCGTGCAAGAAGTGAAATTTCGTTCATCGACCGCGCTCTCGACTTTGACCAGCTTATCGAGTTTGTCCGAATTTCCGGATATTCCCGAATCCCGGTTTGCGATGGGTCGCTCGACCAGATTGCAGGACTGTTGTACATCAAAGATCTATTGCCTTTTCTCGATGAGCCGGCCACATTCGATTGGCGCAAGCTTATCCGGCCGGCCTACTTTGTGAACGAAGCGAAGAAGATAGACGTCCTTCTGAAAGAGTTCCAGGAAAAGCGGGTTCACATCGCGTTGGTGATCAACCCGGAGGGTAAGGTGTCGGGGCTTATTACCCTTGAAGATATTATCGAGGAGATCATTGGCGATATTAATGACGAATTTGACGAGATTGGCGTCAGGTTTCAGCGGCTCAATGAAAACACCTGGCTATTCGATGGGAAAACGTCGGTGCATGATTTTTGCAAAGTGCTGAGTGTTGATCCGAAGGCAATTCACCGCCGGAATGGTTTTAATGAGTCGCTGAGTGCCATGATCATGGCGAGTACGGGCAAATTTCCCACCGTGGGAGAGAGAATTAATATTGGTGATTTGACGTTTGTTGTGGAAGCGGTCGATCAAAAACGAATAAAGAAGGTAAGGGTTCACCTGCGTGGTACCAAAGTATTTTGAACTTCATAAAATGAAGAGCGCTGTCGTTGTGATAGGGGTATTTGCGTTTGGGCTGTTGACCGTGGCCTGTGAACGTTCATGGCTTCCCAAACCCCTAGGTTACAACCGGCTCGACCTGCCCGAACCGGCCTACCGTCCCCTTCCGGACACATTGCCTTATTTTTTCGAGTATTCGGTTCACGCTAAGCTGCTCGATGATACATCGACGATAAATGAGCGTTATTGGATTGAGCTCTACTATCCGTTACTTCGCTCAACTATTCACATTACCTATAAGCCAGTGAAACACGATCAGAAAGCATTGGAAGAATACTTGTCCGATGCCTACACGCTGACGGCGAAGCACCAGATCAAGGCGTATGCAATCAATGAGGTATTGACTCGCGCGGGTAATGGTCAGACGGCCGTTATAGCGGAACTTGAAGGAGAAGTACCCAGTCAATTTCAATTCACTATTACGGACTCCACCGACAATTTTCTGCGCGGCGCGTTGTACTTCAACACGAAGGTTCACAACGATTCGTTAGCCCCCGCTATCGAGTACGTGAAGAAGGATATCATGCACATGATAAACAGCTTCCAGTGGAATGTCGATCGGCGCAACTGAATGCCTCCTGAAAAGATCTTTTCGTAAGTTTTTTTACCTGAGAAAAACGACGTAATTCGAACCGATATATCCGGGTCATATGCTTTCATGCAAGCGAGCGAAGTTCACACTGCCTGCGCGGATCACCTATCTGAATTGTTCCTATATGTCGCCCATGCTGAAGTCTGTGGAGAAGGCTGGAGTACGAGGGGTTCGGTCTGGGCGAAATCCTGTTCAAGTAACGCCGGAAGATTTTTTCAGCGATAGCCGCACGTTGCGCGCCACCTTTGCCTCTTTGATCGGAGCGGAGGAATCACGTATCGCGATCATCCCCTCTGTTTCTTACGGAATAGCCAATGCGGCCCGGAACATAAAGCTGCAACGCAATGAGGAGGTCATTGTCGTTTCAGAACAGTTTCCAAGTAACTACTACGCTTGGCAGCGACTCTGTGAGGACACCGGCGGCGTCTTAAAAGTGGTCGATTCGCCTGAATCGCTCGATGAGCGGGGTAAGAAATGGAATGAACGTGTTCTTGAAGCGATCGGTGCCCGAACGCGGGTGGTCGCCCTTGCGCACACACATTGGGCAGACGGTACCAAATTCGATCTGGAAGCCATCCGTGCACGGACGGAAGAAGTGGGGTCTTTGCTGATCGTGGATGGTTCACAATCCGTGGGGGCACTGCCGTTCGATGTCAAAAGGATTCGGCCCGATGCGTTGATTTGCACAGGGTATAAGTGGTTGCTGGGACCGTACTCGATTGGTCTCGCATATTACGGTCCACATTTCGACAACGGGCGACCCATCGAGGAGAACTGGATCAACCGGCGCGATAGTGAGGACTTTTCTTCGCTCGTCGTGTACAACCAGGCGTATCAGCCTGGGGCCTTGCGGTATGAGGTTGGCGAGCATAGCAACTTTATCCTTGTACCGATGATGATAAAAGCGCTGGAACAGATCAATCGTTGGGGCGTTGACAACATCCAGGAATATTGCGCGGCACTGACTCGTGCTGCGGCGACTGAATTGCGTGCCCTGGACTGTTGGGTAGAGGATGAGGCGTATCGCGGTGGGCACATTCTTGGCGTCCGTCTTCGCGCTGACATGGATGTGGAAAAGGTAAAAGCCTCCCTTCAGCAGAATCGCATCTACGTTTCCTTTCGTGGGCAAGCGATTCGCGTTGCTCCGCATCTCTACAACACCGCGCGCGATCTGGACCGGTTCGTCAGGGTGTTAGCGCGTGCTTGATGGAAGAACGAAAAGCAAAGTCGTATTTCATCGGAGGCATCTTCATCAGTCTTGCAGGCGCCATTTGTTTTTCGACGAAAGCGGTTCTTGTGAAAATGGCGTATGCCAATACGACTGCGGATGCCCTCACGCTGTTAGCGCTGCGAATGTTATTCTCACTCCCCTTCTTTGTAATTTCTGCTGTTGTCGCATCCCGAATTCGCGGCAGGCAAAAACCAGGTCCGCGGCTTTGGATCATGGTTGCGCTTACCGGAGTGCTGGGCTATTACGTCAGTAGTTATCTCGATTTTCGCGGACTTGAATACGTCACTGCGTCCATTGAAAGACTGATCCTTTTTGTCTACCCGACTTTAGTGCTGGTGATTTCCGCCGTTGTCTTGCGGCACAAGATCGAAACACGTCAATGGCTTGCGGTGGCCATTACCTACGCCGGCCTTCTCCTCGCTTTCGTTTCAGACGTGCATAGAACAGACAATAACAGAATGTTCTACACGGGTGCTCTACTGATCTTTCTTTGTGCGATCACGTTTGCCGTTTACATCTTGCTCAGCGGGTCACTGACCCGGAAATTGGGAACCTTATTATTCAATAGTTACGCGATGAGTTTTGCATGCCTGGGAGTTTTGCTTCACCACTCGATCGCATCGGATAGTTCGCTGCTGGGCTTGTCAAACGAGATCTACGTATATGGTTTGGTCATGGGGTTGGTTTCCACAGTGATCCCCTCCTATCTCGTAACAGAAGGAATACGCCGCATCGGGCCAGGCAATGCGGCAATTATCGGCAGTGTTGGCCCGGTGTCCACGCTGCTGCAGGCGAATCTGCTCCTGGGCGAAAGTATTACGATTGCTGAAATGGTCGGTACGGTGTTGATCTTGTGCGGGGTTTTAATGATCGGCAAGGCGAACGCGTCCGGGGGCACGGCGGTTGCCTCGGAAAACGTTGTTACGGTTTCAGGGGGTAAAAATGCCGGCTCGGGAAGAAAGAATGACTGACGTTTTCCTAAATGAATCCAGGTTAGTATGTTGGATCATCCATCGAAGAAAATGAGAAAGGTACTTTGGATTGCATTGCTCTTCGTTGCAAGCAACACCATTGCTCAGCAACAGGAAAGTGAATATTCGATCGTATTTCTAAATAAGAAAGAATCTGCGGAAAAAATATCCGAAGATTCTACGAAGCGGCTGATGGAGGGTCACTTTGCGAATATGGAACGCCTTGCAAAAGAGGGAAAATTACTTGCAGCGGGCCCGTTCCATGGCGGCGGTGGATTGTTCATCATGGCTACTGCAGAGCGCGCGGT
>CAZIAG010000009.1:0-20594 GCA_964537375.1 uncultured Roseivirgaceae bacterium | reverse complement strand
TAATTCGCGTTCCCATGCCAATAATCCGATTGCTCGTTGCGGATTTCTCGATAAGGGCCCAGCCCACCGAACTTACGCCCAAGTCCAATCCTAAAACTTTCATTATCAAATTGTTAAAATTGTAATTTCTCGCGTATCGCGCTGGTGACTTGCTTTGCACAATATGGCTTGTTAACTTGAGCCATTCATTGAAGCAAATCACAATAAGGATTATTCCGTTGTGAAAACATCCAAGGCGGGGCAACTCGCCTTTTTCTATATCCATGCTTTCTTCGCCTTGGGCTGCTCCGTATACTTACACCAATCCCGTGACAATGCCTGTCAATTATCTTGGCTGGGTGTCAAATCTCTTCCCTGGGTGGGCTCATGGGGTGGAGGAAGAGCGTATCCAAATATAATAATTGCCGACTTTTTCTAAAAGGCTGCTCCGGAAAGAGTCCGAAACCTGAACCAGGACATACGAATCTTTTTGGGCAGAGACCATCAAACGTCGACTGCTGCCCAACAACGTTTCGCGACGGTCTGCCTCGCTCTGCGAGCCTTGCCACTGCCCATTTCTTATCTTTTTGACAATCCGGTCAACATCTACTTCTAAATTCTATATTCTCAACGCTTCCACAGCCTTCTCAGAGGTACAGACCGGTGGGTATTAGGGGACGAAACAAATCCTAAAACGGAATTGTCCCGTATTTTTGAAAACCCAGCCGTGGTAGCCATCCTCCACTGACCTTTAAGTTTGGTGCCTTGGTCAACAAAACGAAGTTTTGCGAATGGGTCGTTTTTCTTTGTGAGGAAGGGCAAACGCTTTGTAAACGTGATTCGGTGGAGTCCCTCGGAGAATGAGACGGTCCCCCGCCGACAGTCGTGGATTTGGCTCTCTATCGAAATTTGGCGAGAATCAAGGCATGATGTCTTCGGAGAGATAAGAACCCGGCGACCTCTCTGGAAAGTACGCACGGATCAGAGATCCTTTTCGGGGACCGTGCTGCCCGTGCATGGTTGTTCCACACAGCCTGCATCTCCATGGTGTCCGTAAAAGTAGGTTCATAACGACTGGCTCGCGTAACTGCGGTCTCGGTGTTCATTGCCTAATCAACCCCGGTTTTCCTAATTTGGTCCATAAAAAAACAACCCCCTCTCACGTCACTAGCAAACCCTATGAAAATACACTCCACCTCCCACTTCAAAGATGAGATCGCTGACCACGCACATTTTGAGAAATGGGTCGCTCATCTCGAAAAACTCAATGGTCGCCAGTACGACCGGTTCCAGGTGAGTACGTCCCTGGGAAAGACCCATGTCTGGGGACTCAATACGAAATACAGCGCTCAGGAGACGCTCGTCATTTTTCCGGGTGCCAGGACAACAGCCCTCTTCTGGGATTTTGACAAGGGCCTCGACAAACTCCATCACCCGGTGCGGATCTTTATGGTCGAGACTAACGGACTCCCCAACCTGAGCGATGGTTCGACACCGGATATCAAGTCGCTTGACTATGGTTTCTGGGCAACCGAAGTTCTTGACAAACTGAAAATCGAAAGTGCGTTCGTCGCGGGGGGCTTCCTTCGGTGGATTGGTTTGTATGAAGCTTGCCATCGTGAGTCCGCACAGAGTCAGGGCGGCATTCCTCCTCAATCCCGGATGCCTGCAACCCTTCTCGATGTCGATGAAGAATCTCTACTACAACCTGCTTCCGATATTTAGCCCGACGGAGAAGAACGTTCGGAAATTTCTCGACAAGGCCGTCTTCTCGAAACCGAATCACCAGCTTTCGCGCGAAGCCGAACAGTGGCTTGTCGACTACGAAGTATTCGCGCTCACCCGTTACAAAGACAAAACACAAAAGCCGTACTATATGAACAGGGAACTGGAGGAGGTGAAGGTAGACACCTACCTGCTCGTCGGGGATAAGGACCTGTTGTTCCCGTACCGGAAGTCAATCGCGAATGCGAAGAAGTGGATTCGCAGCCTGAAAGACGTGAAAGTCTTCGAGAATGTGGGACATGGGATCGAGACGCATAGTGCGGCGTTGAGGTATGTGGGGGAGAGGGTTCAGCAGATGTCCAGGTCGACGAGCTGAGGGCAAGGCCCAAGGTGCCAAGGGCAAGGTGAAGGTTCAATTTTTCTTCGTTGCTCTGTATTTGTCCCAACACGCATCCGGCCAACTGGCGAGCTGATCACCCGGCCATCTTCTCCATGTCAGTTCGGCTCTCCATTCTTGAATATGCGGTGGACCGTGGACCACTGACTTTGTCACCTAACACAACTGACCTTCCATGACGCGAATGCCCGTAACCTCCCACATGGCCGTCAGCATTGGTTACAGCCAACCCGCTGGTGTTCTCGAGATCGAGTTCCGGTCGGGAGAGGTGTGGCAATACCACAATGTTCCCGAGTGGATCTACGCCGAAATGTTGAAGGGGCCGGTGGGAAAGATATTTCAGGAAAGGGTTAAGGGGAAGTTCCTGGAATTCAAAGTGGAGCCTGTTTAATTTACCAATTCCGTGCCCTTTACATCAAGTTCTGCGATCAGCGCCATTTAGTTAACGATTGCTCATGACTCGGGTGCGGTTGAACATCGCCGACCGGCTTCCGTTCCAAAACCTTCCAAAACCTTAACCAGATCGCATGGAATCTATATTGATCTGCATGCTCCAAATCTCCCGGTAGTCGCGAAAACACCTGGAGCAATCTGAGCGCGCGTTTTGTATCCGCACACGCAAAGCGGACTCTCCTTAAGTACAATCGCCTCCGATTCTTTATACGGACTCGTGAGCCGGATTTGCATCCGTGGTCATGGGGATCGCCGGAGAGGATGCCATCTACGCATGCCGGGAATACAGACGTGCGTTGTTAAGTGTTTGCGACGTCAACGCAGGGGCCTATGAAACGACCTTTGCCATCTCTACATACCGGCACACCGCATTACTCCACCGCATCTGGTCAATCGTATGACAATTCGGCTCCAGCAATGCCGGCGAGGCGATGAGCATACAAATACACTTCGCCCGGCTTGTCGCTACGTTGAGTCGGTTGGGGTTGAAAAGAAAATTCATCCCACGAGGAGCGTCGTCGACGGTGGAAGCCGTCATTGAATAGATCACCACCGGGGCTTCCTTCCCCTGGAACTTGTCGACCGTCCCCACCGCTACGTCCGGCAGTCGTTCTTTCAACGCCGCTACCTGTGCATTGTACGGGGCAACGATGAGGATATCCGCTTTCGTGAGGGGAGTGGTGTTGCCTTTTGAATCCGTCCAGGTTCCGCCGTGGCAAAGGGTGTCGACGATCCCGGCGATGCGCTCGATCTCTTCCGGTGAACGGTTCTGATTGCCCTTGTGAATTACCGGCACATAAAACAGGCCCGTCCCATCGAACGGTGTTCCACCGCCGATGACTTGTTTCTCCAATCCCGGCAAGGAAGTAAGACGGCCTTCATAGAATATCTCCGACGTGAAGGCGGCTATGGCGGGATTCAATCTTCGTGTCACCCCCAGGAACAATCCCTTTCCCTCGGGCATGGTCGGATGTCCTTCAAGCAGGTAGGTGAGCGCTGCCACGTCGCTCCCTTCCGGGTGTGCCCCGCGTTGTGGTTGTTCCAACTGTTGAGGATCACCCAACAGGATGATGTTCTTCGCCGCCCGGGATGCGGCCAGTGCCTGCGACAAAGACATTTGTCCCGCTTCGTCAATGAACAGGTAGTCGAGCGTATTGGTGGCGCTGTCGTCCGCCCATAGCCATGCTGTTCCCCCGACAACCTTTCCGGTATTCAATGCATCGAGTGCTTTTTTCCCATCTTTTTCCTCAACGACCCAATCGGGACAATCTTCAGAAGGGTTGGTAACTTTGTGAACGAACCCGACGGGAGCGTTCTCCTCCACGGAGAGGCTATACACTTTTTCAAAAAGAGTCCGGACGACGCTGTGACTGATAGCGGTAACGCCGACTTTCTTTTTCGCTTTCAGGAGGGCGATGATCATTTTCGCGCCGGTGTAGGTCTTGCCCGTTCCCGGCGGTCCCTGGATGGGCAGTATACTTCGGTCGAGGTTCAAGGCCAGGCGAGTTGCCGCTTGGACGATGTCTTCCCCGTCGTGGAGATATGCACCTTCGTGTCCACCCGTAAGCAGGGGCTTGCGTTTCATCAACAAGTCTTTTGAGGCGCGGAAATCCCAGCGGTGATCCAGCCCGTTCTCGTCGATCTCGTTGGCAAGACACATCAGCGAGTTGGCCAGGGTATCCGGATTGATTCGATCGAATACATGCACTGCGTAAGGATGCCTGTCGACCGTCTTGCCCATCTTCTTGATGTCAATGGTGTAATCCTCCAGTGAAACGGAGACCGCTGTGCCGATCTTTTCGCCCTTTACCTCGTGCAGTTCATCGCCTTCGTCAATGCTGGTTTCCTGTGGCGGGAACGTGTAACGCTGCGTTGGCACACGGTCGTGTCCCTTGAGCGGAAGGGTTTCCTTGAACGCCAGGCCGGTGAGTGCCTTGCGCTCGTCGAGGAGTTCTTCATGTTCGAGTTCATGAACGCGATAATATTCCCACCATGCACTCTTGTCTTCCCGACGGAAATAGTCGACCTGGTTCGCCAATAGCCAAATGGCCTTGTGTTCGTCCGTCCATTGCTCGCGGTCTTCAGGAAGTTTTTTGGAGAGGCTTTCGAAAATCGCTTTCGATCGCACTTCCATCTGTTGGATCTTCTCGTTGGGCTTGCTCTCGTCCGGGACGGGCCGTTGGAATTCCTTCCCTCGGTGAATTTGATCGGTTCTCAAGGCTTCCAGCCACTGTTGCAGTGCGCGCGTGGCAAGGCAGTCATCCTCGTTGTACCGCTCGACGATCTCCAGGGTTTCGTTTGGCAGGGAGTTTAAGTCGTTTAGCTCAAGGGCACACTCGACCTTCTTTCGCGCGCGACTGGCATCCTGAAGTTCAATCTGCCGGGTGTACGGGGTGAACTTCTCCAGGTCTTTCAGTGAGTATCGTTCCACGCTGGCCAACAACGCCTCTTTGAAGGTACGGTGCAGGTCGATGAATCGCTCTGACCGCAACAATTCGTCCACTTCACTTTCGAAGAGCGCGTGCACACGAGCGAGTCGTTTTATCGCTGACGGCTCGTAGGGTGCGAAATGGTAGATATAGAGGTTGGGAAATTTTTTCCAGCGTTCCGTGACGAAGGTCATGAACTGCGAGAAGGCCTGCCGTTCTTCGGTTCGGTTCGTGGACCACAGTTTCTCGTACACGACCTTTCCGTTTGCATCGACGTACGCATAACCGAGCAGGTATTCCAGTCCACCGTCGGGATAGAAAGCGTCGCCTTCGATGTCGAAGTAGATATCGCCTGCGTTGGGCTCGGGCAATCGGTTTAAGCCGCGGCCGGCCTCCACGGGAAGAAGTTCATATAACAATGAGGCTTTGACGCGGCCGTCGAGCTGGACCTTTGCCTGGGATTTTTTCCGGAGGAAGGTTTCGTAGTTGCCGCGGTCGGGCTTGCGAATTTCCTTTGCGTTGGCAAGGCGTTCGAGCGTATCGATGTTTTGCTTCCGCAGTTCTTCGACGTGGAGTGTTCGGATGCCGGCGACGAGCGAGAGGTGGTCGTCATCGTGGCGACGTTGGTCGCATTTTCTCCACCAGTTACAGATGTCGCACTGGGCCACGGGTTCCGGGTACGTCTCGATGGGCGGGCCGTCGATCACCTTCTCGAAATTGTTTTTGATCAGTCGGTAGTAGGCCTGAAAATCCGCGAATGCGAATTCCTCTTTTGGAAATCCGTCGCCTGGCTTTATCACGTACATCTTTCCCGGTGCAACACCCTGGAGTTTGGTGAGCAACGCCGAGTACAAACAAAGCTGAAGGATCGTCGAGGCTCTTGTGTTCTGGGCAAGCTTGGTGTCCTGCACCTCGTATGACCAGTCGCCGAAGTTGCTGCGACCGTTGGTTTTCAGGAGAATGTCCGCATGGCCGACCCAACGTCCCTGGCTGAGATTGGCCTGCGTGATGACGTCCACGCCTTGGCGCATAGCCTCGACCGTTGTTTCCGTGGGTTGGCGGTTCAGGTTGACCACGGTAAGTCCCTGCTTGCGCAGGTGGTCGACGTAGGCCTTTTCGTGTTCGTGCCCGCGTTGGACGAGCACCTCCAGGGCCGGGTCATTCCGGTAGGGCTTCGTCAAATTGCCCAGGGCGACCTGGCGACTCAGTTGTGTCAGATGGGCGCAGGACAGGTGATTGGCCAGGTCTGTCGCCGTGAGCGTCAAAGTGCCATTCGTGTATACCATCATGGGCAAGTATAGAGGAAACGGACGCAAATGCCGACCAAATTTTTGGACTATTTATTTAAAGACAACACACCCGCCGGGTTCCTTATTTAAGGCCGGAAGTGCCATTAAACATTAAATAGTCGAAATGTTAATGTTTGTGACTCAAAAACGCCGTACATTTGAGGTCAGAATGACCTTTGACCTCAAATTTGACCGATTTTAATGCCTGAAAATGCCATCCTGTATCGGATAAACCCGGATCGCACCGTCCCGTGGAATGATCTCCCAGAACTTCCGATTGCCGAGCCGTTATACCGGACGGTGGAGACGCTGGAGATGTTGGCCAATGCAAAGGAGGCGCTTGGCCGCTTGCACGGGCGCAGCATTGCCATACCGAACCAGGGTTTGCTCATCAACGCCATCAGTCTGCAGGAAGCGAAGGAGTCCAGTGCCATTGAGAACATTTTCACCACCGACGACGAACTCTACAAGGCATACAGCGAGAACGCCTCCGAACAAATCGAAGGGCCGGCCAAAGAAGTGCTTCGGTATCGCGAGGCATTATGGAGTGGCTTGGACTACCTGAAAGCGAAGCAGTCGTTCGACAGAGACTACTTTGTCAGAATCTATCGGACGATCAAACAAGCCAATGATGGTATTCGCCCCCACTTTTTGCAGACGTACATCCGCCAGGGTGGGAGCGGACCCAATGCAGGTCAGCCGATCTACGTGCCGCCGAGGGGGGAGGGGATTGTCGAAAAGAAACTGGATAACCTCATCGCCTTTGTCAATGACGAGATCGGCAACGGCATCGACCCCCTCCTGAAGATGGTGATCGCCCATTACCAATTTGAAGTGATCCACCCATTTCGGGATGGCAACGGACGTACGGGCCGTGTCTTCAATATCCATTACCTGACCAGAAAAGGGTTGTTGGATTACCCGATCCTCTACCTCAGCCGGTACATCAACCAGCACAAAGATGATTATTATACCATGCTCTCCGGCGTATCACAACGGGGAGATTGGGCGTCGTGGTTTCGGTTCATGCTGAAAGCGGTTGAGTCGACTTCAAACATCACGTTCCAAAAGATCAACGACATCATCGCTGCCCGTGACGCGATCCTTCACGAACTTCAGAAGAACGCCGACATCCGTCGCCCGGAACAACTGGTGCAGGCGATTTTCACCCAACCCTTTACGAGGGTGAAACACCTTACCGACGCGAAACTCTATGCGGAGAACACCGCGCGAAACTACCTCAACAAACTAGGCGAGATGGGAATTTTGGAAAAGAGAACTATCCAGGGACATCACTATTATTTGAACCTTGAGCTGTACAGAATATTGAGTTATTGAAGGTTACGGTTCGGTTCAACGAGATTGGTGCCCGGAAAAATTTTTTGACCCTTGGCCGTTGGGCCTTGAACTTGGGTCCTTGGGCCTTGAACCCCCTGGTCGTTGGAATTCACTCCTGCCTCAACGACTCCGTCGGATTGACAAGAGCCGAGCGCACGGTCTGGTAGCTGACCGTCAGCGACGAGATGAGGAGGATGCAAATCACGGGCAAGACAAACAGCCAGATATTCATCTCGATCCTCACCGCGAACTGCGACAACCATTGATTCATCGCCCACCAGGCGACAGGCAGTGCGATCAGCGACGCGATGACGATCACCACGACAAACTCACGCGACAGTAGTCTGACGATCTCCGCGACCGAAGCACCCAACACCTTCCGGATGCCGATTTCCTTCGTCCGCTGAATGGTGGTGTATGACGACAATCCGAATAATCCAAGGCAGGCGATGATGATGGCGAGTGTAGAGAATGAAGCCATGACTCTCCCGAACGTCACATCCGCCCGGTATTGGCGCTCATAGTTCTCATTCAAAAAGAAATAGTCGAGCAGGCTGTTGGGAAACATGGCTGCCCATGTCTCCCGAATGACATCGACAGTCTCGTTCACGTCGGTCGTCTTGATTCGCACTGCGTAATAGGTTCCTCGCGCCCTGTAGTAAAAGAACATGGGGAGATGCGGTTCCTTGGGCGAGCGTTGGTTGAAGTTGCGCACGACGCCGATGATCGTGGATGATTCTGCATCGCCCCGGGTGCGGAACGTGACCTTCTCTCCGACGGCTTCTTCTGCGGAATTGAAGCCGAGCTTTGCGACCGTTTCTTCATTGACAATTATTTGGTCGTGATTCGGAACGCCGGGTTCAAAATTCCGGCCGGCCAGGACTTGCATGCCGAGGGTTGGGATAAATTCGGAATCGATGTTGTAAAAGTAAAAGTTGTAACTGCCGGCTTTCTTTTCTGCGCCGAGGCGGGTGATGCCGGTGGTGCTCACTTCATGGACACTCAGGCCGGGAATACACCCGGTTGCGGCGACATTCGCGATGCCGGAATGTTGAAGGAGTGCGGCCTTGAAACTTTGCTCGCGAATATGGAAGAGGGAGTCGCCGGGGCCATCGGGCGACGGTGTTCGAAGGACCAATGTCTGGTCGATCTCCATACCGAGGTCTTGGGAGCGAAGGAAATTCAACTGCAGGAATACGGTGATCACGCCGATGAGCAGGATCACGGTTGCGGCGAACTGGAAGACCACCAGGGCGCGTCGCAGTTGTCTTCCGTGCGAGGATGATTTGAATTTCCCTTTCAACACACGTGCGGGTTGAAAGGAGGACAGCACAAACGCGGGATACGATCCGGAGAGGAGTGTTCCAAATGCCAGCAAACCGGCAAAGAGCGACCACATCACGTTGTCGTTGAACGGATCGATAGCCGGAGGCTGTCCGGTGATCTCGCGAAAAAGGGGAATTCCGGTCTGGAACAACATCACCGCCAGCATGCCGGCGACGAAATTGACGATCGCCGATTCGGCGAGGAACTGGATGATGAGTTGAAGCCGGTGCGATCCCATCACCTTGCGAATCCCCACTTCACGTGCGCGTTCGAGGGCCCTCGCCGTGGCGAGATTTATATAGTTGACCCAGGCAATGACGATGATGAACGCGCCGATGATCATCAGGAAGTACACGACCTCCGCGTTGCCATTGGCTTCCGGTTCAAAACTCTTGTGGGAATGAAGGTGGATGTCTTTGATCGGCTCCGCAATAAAACGCTCTTCGCCGATGGTGCTTTGCATCTCGTCCGAGTAGGCAGAGAGTTTCTCATTGAATTCATCCAGGTCTGTGCCCGGCGCCATCAGGAGGTATGTGTATTCATTGTTTGCAGTCCAGGCATTTCTTTCGTACCACTCCCACGTCCGGGTGATGGTAACATGGGAGAGCAGTAAATCGAACTTGAGGTGAGTGTTTGGGGGAAGGTCGGCAATGATGCCGGCCACTTCGAAGTCGCCGCCCTCCATGCGGAGTGTCTTACCGATGGGATCGGAGTCGCCGAAGTACTTTTCTGCCGTTGAACGCGTCAGTACGGCCTGGAACGGAGCGGTCAATGCCCTGGGATTTCCCTGGATGATTGGACAGGTGAACACATCAAACACGGTCGAGTCGGCATAATAAATCCGCTCTTGATAGAGACGCCGGTCTGCCGTCGCGACCTCGAGAGGACCATGGTGGAACATCCGGACAAACTCCTTCACCTCCGGCATACGGGCTTTCAACTCAGGGCCTAAGGGACCATAGGTTTCGCAGTCGGTTTCTTCATACTGGCCACCCTTGTAGAGTTCGAGCGTAACGCGGTAGATGTTGTCGGCGTTGGTATGGAAACTTTCATAGCTCTGTTCGAAGCGGACATAATAGGCGATGTACAGAAAAGCCGTGATGCCCATGGCGAGGCCAAAGATGTTGAGTACAGAAAATATCCGGTTCCGGGTCAGGTGCCGGAGCGCGATGCGGAGGTAGGTCCTGATCATTCCGATGATTGATTTGCGAAGGCCATAGGCGAACATGATGCCATATGAAAAACGGCTTTTTTACGCCTTTTCCACCGCATTTTTGGGAACCGACTGTCCGTTCCCGATCACCGCTGCCCGATTTCGCCACCAAGGAACGAACCAGGAACGAGAGACAACGATCAAACCTTGAATGCTGAACGTTGAATGGTTATATCCCAAGCTCATCCCGATGTGCCCGGAGAACCTGGATGATAAAAGCGATGTGCTCGTTAAGGTCTACGCCAAGGAGTTCGGCACCTTTGTAAACTTCGTCGCGCTCTACCTTGGCCGCGAAGCCTTTGTCTTTTAGTTTCTTGATAACCGACTTCGGTTCCAGTGAGGCAATACCGTCGGGTCGCACATGACAACACGCTACGATGAAGCCCGTCAACTCATCGCAAGCGAGCAGGGCTTTGTCGAGCAGATTTGTATACGGCACGTTCCATTTGGTGTAGTGAGCCGAGATGGCGTGTGCAATCTTCTCTTCTCCGAGTCCGCGCAGCTTTTCCACGATGAGGTGAGGATGCTTTTCAGGGAACGCCTCGTAGTCGGCGTCGTGAAGCAACCCGGTGATTGCCCACTCGTCGGGATCTTCACCGAATTTTTCCGCATAAGCCCGCATCACGAGCTCGACGGTTCTCATGTGACGAAGCAATGCGGCACTTTTGGTCAGGTCTTGCTGGATCTGGCGGGCTTCTTCAAGCGTCATGGAACAACTCAGGGATTGATCAACTTTTTTCGCCGGCTGAGGAAGAACAGGTTCAGGTAACCGAGTACGCCGAGGATGGTAACGACTACTACTATAATAAAGAGTCGCGAATTGCGGAGTTCGAGGGTCTTGATCTCGTCTTCCTTGCGAAGCATTTCAAGTTCGCGTTCCTTCTCCTGGAATTCGATCAGCATTTCCATCTGGGCAATGTTCCGGCTGCTCTCTTCGCTGTGAACCTGTTCACGTGCGGCGTCATACTTCAGCTGTGTTTCATATGCCTCCTTCCATTTGCCCTGGTTCGAATAGTTCTCCGCGGCTGCCTTGTAAATTGTGGGCAACATGGTTTGCGCCTGGAGTTCGTCGGCGATCTTAAGCGCTTCCTCCAGGTAGGGGGTAGCTCTCCGGGGTTGTTTCGCTTTTGTAAACGTGATGCCGAGGTTGGTCACGATATTCAGTATTCCGATCCGGTTGTTGTTCTGCTTCTCGATTTCGAGGGCCTGTTCGTAATAACCTACGGCCCTCTGGTAATTACCCTGTTTAAATTGAATGTTACCCATGTTGATCAACGGGTCCGCGTACGTGGTGCCTTGACGGGCTGCCAGTTGATATGCTTTCGAGTAATATTCCTGCGCCTTTTCAAACAACTGGATATCGCTGTAAAGATTGCCGAGGTTGTTCATTGAACCGACGAGCCTCACCTCGTCCTTCATCATCGCCAGCAGGTTGTAGGATTCCTCCAGGTAACGCATGGCCTGGGCGTAATCCTTCTTGATCATGTATATCGTGGCGATGTTGTTCTTTGTGGTCGCAATACCCTCCTGGTTGTCGAGGCTGGTATAGAGCTGCAGGGAGGTGATGTAATACTCCAGGGCTTTGTCAAGAGCGCCCTGGTTGCGATAAGCGACGCCGAGGTTGTTGTACGCGGCCGCCATACCGCGTTTGTCATCCACATCGTTCGCCACGGCCAGTGCCTGGCTGGCGTAGCCGATTGCTTCAACCGGGTCGGACCGAAGGTGAGCCTTGAAGAGCTCGTTTAACGTCTTTACCTTCGCCGGCCCCTGTGCGGTATCCACGACCGCACGCAGGCTGTCAATGTCCTGTCCCGCAAGCGGAAGGCAAAGGCATGCAAAAAGGATCGAACAGATACTGTTTTTCAGAGGCATAGGCCGGTTTAAACAGCTAAAGTTAACCATTCCGATGAATTTTCTCCGCCAGTGTAAATCTAAAAGGCCCGTTTTTCGGTGAATGCTTATTTTGGGTGAATATCCGAATGAAAAAGCTGTTTAATCTCCTCCTGGCCATCGTTTTACCCCTTGCAACGGCCATGGCCCAACACGGCGATGAAGCTGCCGTCAGGGACGTGATCACGCGCTTGTTCAAGGCGATGGAAACGCGCGACACCATCGCATTGAGAAACGCGTTCACACCTGAGGTGACCATGTCGACTGTCGTCTGGGATCAGTCGGGAAAAACAAGAATACGGACAGAAAACTCCATCGACGGATGGGTGAAGGCCGTCGGAACACCACGGCCCGAAACGTTCTACGAAGAGATCTGGAATGTGAAGGTCAATATCGACGGTGATCTGGCCCAGGCCTGGTGTGATTACGCTTTCTATATTGACAAGACGTTCAGTCATTGCGGTGCGGATGCGTTCCTGCTGGTCCGGTCTCCTGAGGGGTGGAAGATCTTTCACATCGCCGACACGCGGAGAAAAGGGGACTGTGAGGTACCCCCGGAAATTCGCGCACGCCGGGAGTAGTTTGCATTAATTTTTTTTATGAAGTTGACCGGTTTTCTTCTGTTCTTCACCCTCAGCGTGTCCTCCTTTGCACAGGAGGGTGAGGTGACCACGGTGATTCTTGTTCGCCATGCCGAAAAGGCTGACGACGGAACGAAAGATCCCGACCTGTCTGAACAGGGACGGGCACGCGCGGATGCATTCGCTTCGCTTTTCGGAGAAACGGAAATCACCGCGATCTATTCAACCGACTACAAACGCACGCGCAATACCGTGAGTCCGCTTGCAACCAAAAAAGGCTTAACGATTCGGTCGTATCCGCCCCTGGATGCAGCGGCGATAAAACGAATGACCGAGGAACATGCCGGGGGCACAATTGTCGTTTGCGGCCATTCCAACACCATTCCCGCCATTGCAAACCAACTGGTCGGGATGTCGGCGTTCAGGGATTTTGACGAATCAGACTATGGAAACATTCTGGTCGTAACCCTGGCCAAAGGTCTGGGTCCACGTGTTTTGCGTCTCCGGTACTGAGGTGAGTCGACACCTGACCGTCGGCTAATTCGTATCTTGAATCGTGGAGCTTCTCCAATTCACCGCCCGTGGGATTTACGGTTGAACGCGCTGGCGTGTACCTCGACCCGTGGGTGTTTCGCAGCAGCTCATGGTGAAAGCCCTTGGCCGTCACGCCGGTGTGTCGGAGAACGTGGTCGCGCATCGACCAATGGGTAACTGGTCGCCGGTGCGTCTTCCGTGGCCGCGCATGGCGTAAATGAGAACGGCATCGACGGCAAAGGGATCGATCTTCCATTTCCACCCGTCGCCACGGCGACGACCGTTGCGCTAGATGGAGTCCTTCCGCTTCAGCGTGATGCCCTCACTCAGGAATTCCCGCGAACGACTCCGTTCATGCGCCAGCTTCTCCCAGGAGTCATATGCAACGCGCTGGATAAGCGCAACACCGAGTTGTTTGGCGGGCAGATCTCTTCAAGCTTTCGGCGATGTTGTTCGAAAGGCCACGTGTGGATGTCTTCGCCTTCCCATTCGAGCACATCGCAGGCGACAAAGGCTACCGGCACTTCGCGCGGTAATTTGGGCGACAAGGTCTTCCTGCCGATCCGTGTTTGCAGAAAATTGAACGACACGGGCACATCGCCATGGAAGGGAAGGATCTCGCCGTCGAGAACTGTTCCGTCGGGCACGAGATTCAGGCAACGAGGCATGAGTTAACGACATCTTTCGTCACCTCATCACCTCACCACCTGAAGCCCGCTCCTTCTTAAGACCACAGCGCGGGCACTTTTCAAGTTGTTGTCGGACCGGTCATACCTTCTGCTCGGATTTTGACCGGATATTGCTTAGCTCCGGGGCTTCCCACGAGCTTTGGAAGAGCTTTGGGAAGGCTTTTGAAAGGCTTATCAATAGAAGCAAAATTAGGGGAGCGATTGGTGCTGGGGATATTCGTCCGTGACCAGCGCTTTGCCGCGCGACCAAACAAAAAGTTTTCCCTTTCTTATGATCACCTGTCGGCGGATGCCATCCCCACTTGCGTTCGGCATCCACTGGGAAGGATCGCCCAGCGTTTCCACGGGACCTTCTAGTGCAGAGGCAAGATAAAACGGGTACGGTTTTGAGATGTTGTGATCTTCCGGCGGGTTCATCAACTCGTGGAAGTTGCTAAGCTCCAACCTTTATACGGATTTACACGTTCGCGGTCTGGGATGGAGAACAGCGGGTACCGTTCACGAAAGCGTACAGTGGATTAACCGCCGAGGAAATACGCGAAGTAGATCGGTGGGTAAAGCAACATACGATCGAACGGTTCGGCCCGGTGCGAAGCGTGAAACCGGTTGTGGTTTTTGAAATTGTTTTTTAAGGCATCAATCGATCCACGCGCCATAAGTCGGGCATTGCACTGCGTTTCCCGCGAAGGGCACGATGGAGGAAAGACAAGAAAGCAGCCGAAGCAAATACGCTGAGTGACCTCAACGCATTGCTCAAAGTGGCCGAGGGAAGCGCGCGTTGACGGGCGACCACCACCCCTGTGCCTCTCTCTGCGAAACCTGTGAGCGCTGAACACAAGCCCACGCGACGAAATCAGGTAATTCTATCCGCGAAGGCAGAGCACCCTTCGACCCAAATCAATCCCAACCGGTAAACCGCCGACCACCTTCCCTGCCGGTATTATTTTTTGTAACTTTAATTCATGCGCGTCCTGCTGGTTATGATATTCTCCATTGGCGTGATCTCCACGACCGCGCAGGAACAAACCGACGAAATCCGGCTGAGCATCTATTTCGGTGGAGGAAGTTATTATATCTCGGACGATCAGGTCGTGCGGCTCAACCATTGGTTGGATTCCATACCCGACCTTCTGGAGAAATACGACATCCACCTCATCAGCCACACCGACCCGATCGGCGGGCGCGCTTACAATGAATGGCTCTCCAAAATGAGAAGTGGTGCAGTACAGGACATCCTTCTCGACCGGATGATCCCGGAACACAAGATAACGGTGAAGGACTGGGGGCTCGAGAACGCAGTCTATCGCAACGATACCTGGAAAGGCCGGGCGCTCAACCGACGCGTAGATGTGATCTTGTATCCTATCGTTTTTTAGGGTGACTGACCGGGCGACCCCGACTACGGCGCGGACCGTCACATCCCCAGTCCGTTTCCGGACACCTATTTTCAGATACGAACGCTGGTAATTGCAACCAAAAGCCTTTTTTTGCCGTGTGACGCAAAGGGGGGCATTGGCACCATTATTGGCGCCAGGTGCTTGCTTTTTGGACGGCAACTGCATTTTCAAACATTTCATTCGAAAACATCATGATCAAACTAAGGGACATTGACAAGTACATCGATTCGCGCTTTCAGCGAACCTTTATCCTCAAAGGGATTGACCTCGACGTACAGCAGGGGGAATTTGTGACCATCATGGGTCCCAGCGGCGCGGGCAAGTCGACGCTCATGAACATTATCGGCATGCTCGACGAGCCGTCGGGCGGTGAATACTTCTTCTTCGATGAGCCGGTCCACAAAATGAAGGAGAAGCAGAAATCCGATATGCACAAGAATTACATCGGGTTTATTTTCCAGGCCTATCACCTGATCGACGAACTCACGGTATACGAGAATATCGAAACGCCACTCTTGTACAAGGGTGTCAGCGGCAGCCAGCGAAAGAGCATGGTAGCCGAGATGCTGGACCGCTTCAACATGGTGGCCAAGAAAGACCTGTTCCCTGAACAACTTAGCGGCGGACAGCAACAGCTTGTGGGTATTGCCCGTGCCATCGTCGGACAGCCGAAGCTGCTTTTGGCCGATGAGCCTACCGGGAATTTGCATTCCGACCAGGGCAAGCAGATCATGGAGATCTTCCAGAAACTCAACGATGAAGGAATCACCATCATTCAGGTGACCCATTCGGAGGAGAACGCGCGATACGGCAAACGCATCGTGCGTGTTGCGGATGGTGCCGTGGTGGAAGATACACAGGTATTGGAACGCGTTTAATTTGTGATCATGACTCTTCGAATTATTCCCATCCTGGCCGTTGTGGCCTGCTTCTCTTTTAATGTAAATGCACAGGAGCAATCTGAAACGCTGCGATTGACGTTCAGGGAGGCCGTGAAGATCGCGCTGCAAAACAACGTCACGCTCAATCAGGAGAAGAACAATTTGTTTTCTGCGCAGGTGCAAAAGAACCAGAGCGTCGCCGCCTTCCTTCCCGGCTTGAGTATGTCGGCTTACGGGCGGCATACCGACGGACAGCAACCCAACCCGGATGGTGGAGAACTCCTCGATATCAGTCAGGACAACGTTGGCGCCAGCATCGATGCGAACCTGGTGGTCTTCAGCGGATTTGGCCGGATCAATAATTTGAACCTGGCAAAAAACCAGTTTAAGGCGCAGAGTTCGTTCGTAAAGCGCACAGAACAGGAAGTCGTCTTCAATGTAACGAATCAGTATCTGCAGGTGTTGCTCGACCAGGAGTTGTTGAGGATTGCCGAGGAGAATCACCGTGCACAGGGTGTGGTGCTTGATCAGTTGCGTGAACAGGTGCGCCTGGGTGCACGGGCGGAAGCCGACCTGTACACGCAGGACGCCCAGGTTCGCAACCTGGAATTGGTGGCGCTTCGGGCGCGTGTGACACTCGAAAACGACAAGGCCTTGCTCTCGCAGATTCTTCAACTTGATCCGGCTACACCGTTCGAAGTAGAGCATCCCTCGATTGAGAATTCATTCGACATTACTGCGGTCTCGCTCGACAGCCTCTATGCTATAGCCTTGCGGCATCGCGAGGACCTTCACCGTGCCGAATACATGGCCGAGGCAAACCTCTCCCGGTACAAGGCATCGTTTAGCGGTTACCTTCCGACGGTCAATGTTTTTGCGTCCTACGGTTCGCAATACAATTCATTTTTGGAAGCCAATCCGCAGTATGGAAAATTCGGCAATCAGTTCGCGGTCATTTTCCCGAATATCGCGTATGGTGTAAACGTCCAGATTCCGCTGTTTGACCGAATGGTGACCCGCAACAACCGCGTGCTCAACAAGGTGGCCTATGAAAATGCGTTGCTGTTGAAAGATAACGTAGCAAAGACGATAAAGATCGACGTCCGGCGTGCGTACAACAATTACGTTGCCGCCCGGCAGGCATATGACGCCAGCCTCGTGCAATTCACGGCCGGCGAACTGGCGCTGCGGACCCAGCAGGAGAGTTTCGTATTGGGGGTCGCCAGCCAGGTGGAGTTGGCCCAGGCAAACCAGACCTATGTTACCGCCGCCGCTTCGAAGGCCCAGGCCGAAGTAACGTTGATTTTTCAGCAGATGATGATGGAATATGCCCTGGGTACCTTGCGGCCAGAAACCCTTGGCGGTCAGTAGAAAAACGGATATTTTTTGATACCTTTGCAGCCCTGCTTGAGTAAGCGGGGCTTTTTCTTGTCAGAAAGGCAGAAAAGGCATTGTTAAACCCAAATTTGCCGTCTTTTCGCCCGAGGGCGGCAATGTAGAACAGGGCGTATTTTATTTTATGGCAAAAGCACAAAAAAGCAGCGAGCACCAGAGGCCAAGGAAGACCGCGTCGGCAACCGCCGGCACGCCGTCTAAGTCAAAAGCGATTGGCGGCGAGGATGGTGACGATGAAGATCCGATCGAAGAGGTGAAGAACCGCAAGCGAGAGGAAGAGGAAATCGACACTGAAGCAATCCCGGCCAAAGAGTTGCGGAAGTCCCTTTATGCGCAGCAGGTGCCCGGCGAATTCGACTGGGATGCGTTCGAAAGCAAGGGATTTGGCGAAGGGTACTCCAAGGAGCAGCGCGACGAAATGAACAAACTCTACTCCGGCACGGTAGCTACCGTGAACACCGGGGAAGTAGTTCAGGGAACCGTTGTGGGAATCAATGACCGCGACGTCATCCTCAACATTGGGTTCAAGTCTGACGGACTGGTACCGCTCGCGGAATTCAAGGATATGCCTGAGCTGAAGATGGGCGACGTGGTAGACCTCTTCATCGAAGAAAGAGAGGACGCCATGGGTCAGCTCGTTCTCAGCCGTAGGAAGGCCAAACTGGTGAAGGGTTGGGAATATGTTCAGAAGGCCCTCGACAACGATGAAGTGATCGAAGGTTTCGTGAAGCGCCGGACCAAGGGTGGTCTTATCGTTGATGTCTTCGGCATCGAAGCGTTCCTTCCGGGATCACAGATTGATGTGAAGCCGATCCGCGACTTCGATATTTATGTAAGCAAGTCGATCGAGGTAAAGGTTGTGAAGATCAACTACAGCAACGACAACGTTGTCGTTTCTCACAAGGTACTGATCGAGAAGGACCTCGAGCAGCAGAAGGCCGCAATCCTCACCAACCTGGAAAAAGGTCAGGTACTCGAGGGCGTGATCAAGAACATGACCAACTTCGGTGTGTTCATCGATCTCGGCGGTGTCGACGGCTTATTGCACATCACCGATATTTCATGGGGTCGAATCAATCACCCGGAAGAGGTGCTGAAGCTCGACCAGACCGTCAAGGTTGTCGTTCTCGATTTCGACAGCGACAAGAAGCGCATCTCGTTGGGTATGAAACAACTTACGCCTCACCCGTGGGATGCCCTGTCACCGGACGTGCAGGTAGGCTCAAAAGTGAAAGGCAAGATCGTGAACGTCGCCGACTACGGTGCGTTCCTCGAACTGCAGAGCGGCGTAGAAGGATTGATCCACGTCAGCGAGATGAGCTGGTCGCAACACTTGCGCAATCCCCAGGACTTCCTGAAGGTTGGCGACGAAGTGGAAGCGGTGGTCCTCACCCTCGACCGCGAAGAGCGCAAGATGTCACTCGGTATCAAACAACTCACGGAAGATCCCTGGACCCGTCAGGATGTACTTACCAAGTACGCGGTGGGCACACGCCACAAAGGTATCGTCCGCAACCTTACCAACTTCGGACTCTTCATCGAGTTGGAAGAAGGTATTGACGGTTTGGTACACGTATCCGACCTCAGCTGGACACGCAAGATCAAGCACCCGTCTGAGTTCACGAAAGTGGGCGAGACGATGGAAGTGCAGGTACTCGAACTCGATGCCGCCAACAGGCGTCTGGCGTTGAGTCACAAGCATCTCGAGGAGAACCCCTGGGATACATTCGAGACCGTGTTTACGCCGGGATCGGTGCACCGCGCAACGATCATCAGCAAGACCGACAAGGGCGCTGTACTGGAACTTCCTTACGGCATCGAAGGTTTTGTGACGGCCAAGAACCTCCAGAAAGAAGATGGTACCAAGCCCGAAGCGGGCGAGGCACTCGACTTCAAGGTAATGGAGTTCTCGAAGGAAGACCGCCGTATCCTGTTGTCGCACAAGGCAACCTGGTCGGTAGAAGAGGAGGTTGTTGCCGCGAAGCGCAAGACTTCAGGCGGAAGCAAAGGCAAGACCATTCAGAACATCAACCAGCAGACTGAAAAGTCGACACTGGGCGATATCGAGGCACTGAGTGCTTTGAAGGAGAAGATGTCGGGTGGCGGTGAATCCAATCCGGAGGAACCCAAGGCCGAATAATAATTGAAACCGGTTCGGAAAGGTGGTTCCACAAGCCACCTTTCTTTTTTTGAACAGTCGAATTTTATAGTTTTGAGCTTCATCAAGCGAAACGCTTTTTGAAGCATCAACTGGTCTCGTGGCCGAGTGGCTAGGCAGAGCTCTGCAAAAGCTTGTACAGCGGTTCGAATCCGCTCGAGACCTCAACGATCCGGAAACGCGCTGACCTCCAGCGCGTTTTTTTGTTCCGCGACCGTCGAAAGATTTCTCGAATGGCGCGGACAATACTTCCGTTACCATTGGGACTTCAGGATCGTAGTTCCTAAGATCTTTCGAAAGGTCAAGGAACAAAAGAACCAGCCGGCAACGCCGGCGAGTTTCCGGATCGTTGAAGCGCCAAAGTGAATGAGTATCCGCAAACACTCACCGCTGTCACCAAAGGTAAGAGGGGAATGAATCCGGCTTTAGCCATTAAAGTTGAAAAGGCGTTAGGGTTAGAAGAGGGATATTTTTTGATTCTCCAGGCTTTTCATGACATAGAACAAGAAAAACTTCGGCAACGTTTGAGCCGTGGGAAACCGAACTTGTCGAAGTTGCGTCGCGGATTGTTTTGGGATACAGATATCAATCAAATCAACTGGGTTCACCAAAGGCGCGCTGTGATTGAGCGCATCCTTGAACGAGGAAATGAAGGAGAAAAGGCCGAGATCAGACGTTTCTACGGAGATGCAGAGGTTGACGAAATTGTAAGGTCCATGGAATTGCGCCATGCCTGAGCGTCTGCAGTGGCACACAGTCAAGCCAGCTTTGCGGGAAGCGCTGACGACGTTGATGCAGCACGAGCTTTTTCAACCCTTCCGGCTGGTGGGCGGTACCGCGCTATGCCTGCAAATTGGACACAGGATGTCGGATGACATAGATCTGTTCACGGACCATGAATACGAATCAGTTGACTTCTT
>CAZIAG010000008.1:6864-20705 GCA_964537375.1 uncultured Roseivirgaceae bacterium | reverse complement strand
ACCTTTTGTCGGTTGCTTCCGGTTAGTTTGTCTTTTGCCGAATACGATTTGAATTCCCACTCACTTCCTTCTTTGAGAGTACAGTAGGCATTGCATTGCGCCCGAACAACGTGGGACGCGACTACAGCAAGAGTCATTAGGATAAGTCTAGTCATAAGTTTTGCTTTTTGTGGTTTGGAGTCATCGGCAACTTAGCCGAAAAACCGGAAAAAGGGCATACCTGGAATCGGTCAAAACTTAAGTTAGGTGTTTGAGAGCGCATTTCACCTTTAGACGGCCATTTAGTAAATGCACGGCCATACCAATATAACGAAAGTTAAATTGTCAGCGCAGCGGCGCGGGTGGCCTAAAGTTCCTTTATCCGGACGTTGCGAAAGCGGTGAGCGCCCTGGGTCGCCATCCGCCGGGCATATTAAAACCGTCCTCAGTGGGAAGATACGGACTGCTCCAATGACACTGGAATCCAATCATTCCCTCGATGGCACCTGCGGTAAAGTCGTTCTTTGGCTGAGTCACCTCCCACATCACATCGTTGACCCAGAGTGTAGTCGTTGGAACAGCTCCGACCAACATCTCGACGGTATGGAAAAGCTGGCCAATGGAACCAATTTCGGATCAGGGGATCCTTCGCTCGCTACGCCAGCTCGCAACGAGTCAGCTAACTTTCCAGGGGATCCTTCGCTCGCTACGCGAGCTCGCAACGAGTCATAACTTTCCAGGGGATCCTTCGCTCGCTACGCGAGCTCAGGATAAAAAAAAAATAAGGCTCCTTTTTCAAGGGAGCCTTAAATGGCCTTCCAAGCCTGGCTTGACTCCGGTATGACCCGGATCAGCGATAAGTTTTTAGCATCCACAAGGGAAATTAAAAACAAATGGCAGAAGACCTCCATGTGATGTTAAAAGGACATGCCACTTGTTGTTGCGCGCCTTTTCGCGTAATCCGTGATAAAGCTCGCGGCGTATGGGTATACCGTTACACAATAGGCAATCACTTGCACCGGACGGGAAGCGTTGAATCAAGTCAATTAGACGCCCATGCGCGATCCCCCTTCTGGTAGGGAATACATCCCTCGTAGCGCCCGGGAACGGGTAGATAGCGAAGTGCTTGATTTGAACCAACTTCGGAAGTGAAATAACCCCACAGCGTAAGCTGTTTCATGAGCGCAAAATAGTGGTTGGGATCATCCTTTGTTTTTGACCTATTGTACTCAGTTGCCTCACGGTCGATCTCCACCAATAATTCATGACGCTCTTCAACCGACAAGTCCATGAAGTCGCCTCCTTTCCTGTCAACTGAGGCATCCCTTAGTTTTTGAATGCCCTCGACAAAAACTCGTTGGTCCTTTTCCTCATAACAGTCGGTTACAATTATTTTCATGAACTCGCCGATGCCAGCGGCCTTCGCACCGGCAGACGCCGGTGTTGTGGGAAGAATTGTTTCACCCACCTCGTCGAGCAGTGCGATAGTCTCCGACGAAAATGAAAGCCACTCAGCCGTTTGTTCCGGTCTCCTTACACAGCCCGAAAGGAAAGCTTCTGCCCCAATCAATGTACCTCCGAACAAAAGGCCGAGGCGAGCAATCGCGTCTCTTCTATCCATAGTTCCTACTTTAGAAATCAGATGTTCATTCGTTTCAACTCTTCGACGGCATAGTTTGCGGCACGGGCCGTAAATGCCATGTAAGTCAACGAAGGGTTCTGGCATGCGGACGACGTCATAAATGACCCGTCGGTAACAAAGACATTCTTTGCATCCCAAACCTGGTTCCATTCGTTCAACACCGAGGTCTTTGGATCACGACCCATCCGTGCCGTACCCATCTCATGGATTCCGCGCCCCGGGGTACCGTCCCCGATACCGCCATTGACATCTTTTACGCCAACGGCCTCCAGCATTTCTTTAGCGTCGTTCATCATGTCCTGACGCATCTTATGTTCATTTTCCTTCAACTCACAGTCAATCGCCAGAACGTTGAGTCCCCATTTATCTGTTTTTGTTTTGTCGAGGGTCACCTTGTTTTCATGGTAAGGCAACATTTCTCCAAAACCGCCCATACCAATGGTCCATTCGCCGGGTTCGCTGAGGGCCTCCTTATATTCCGCGCCAATGGTATATTCCGGTACATGGCGACTCCAACCCTGGCGGCTAGCGCTTCCTTGGTATCCAAATCCCCTCACGTAATCTCTCTTGTCGCCAAAGAAATTGCGATAGCGGGGAATATAGAAACCGTTTGGCCTATAGCCGTAGTAATATTTGTCCTCGTAACCTTCAACACGGCCGCCCGCCCAAACACCCAAATGGTGATCCATCAAGTTATGACCGAGTTGCCCGCTGCTGCTGCCGAGCCCGTCAGGCCAGATGTCGGTGGCGGAGTTCATTAGTATCCACGCAGTGTTCAGCGTCGAAGCATTCAGGAAAATGATCTTCGCTTTGTATTCGTAGGTAACGTTTGTCTGGGCATCAAGCACTTCAACACCCGTCGCCTTCTTTGTGTCTTTGTCATACAGCACGCGGGTCACAATACTCCATGGACGCAGGGTCAGATTGCCGGTCTTCATGGCCGCGGGCAAAGTTGAAGATTGAGTGCTGAAATATCCGCCAAAGGGACAACCCAGCCAACATTTGTTTCGGTATTGACATTGGGTCCTTCCTTCTAGCGGCCCCGTAACATGAGCGGCTCGACCAATGATAAGGCGTCGATGACCACCGAACAGTTTTTTCAGCCGCTCGGCCGCATCTTTTTCAACACAGTTGAGGTCCATTGGTGGTAGGAACTCGCCATCGGGTAATTGCGGCAAGCCGTCCCGATTACCACTAATGCCCGCGAAACGCTCCACGTAATCATACCAAGGTGCTATGTCCTTGTAACGCACCGGCCAATCGATGGCAATGCCTTCGCGTGCATTTGCCTCGAAATCCCAATCGCTCAGGCGATAACTTTGACGTCCCCACATCAATGATCTGCCACCCACATGGTAGCCGCGAAACCAATCGAAGCGCTTCACTTCTGTATAAGGGCAGTCCTTGTCGCTTGCCCACCAGTCGGTATTGATTTCGTTTAGCGGATAGTCACGGCTCAGCACCGGATACTCCTTGACGAGGCTGAGCGGTGCACGGCCCCGGTGGGGAAACTCCCATGGTGCTTTATTGGTTTCCGTGTAGTCTTTTATATGCTCAATGTTCTTGCCACGCTCGAGCATGATCACCTTGAGCCCTTTTTCTGTAAGCTCCTTAGCAGCCCATCCACCGCTGATACCCGAGCCTACTACGATTGCATCATAAACGTTATTGGCCATATTGCGTCAAGTGAAAGGTAAAAATAGACGATTGTAGGTCAACGCAAAACCTACCGGCCCAATTATAGGCCCAAAAACATTACATCCCTTTTTGAAGCATCTAGGGTGTGATAAAGACCCGCATGCTTACCGGACCATGTGCGCCAAGAACTAACGACTGTTCGATATCCGCAGTCTTTGACGGCCCGGCGATGAACAAAGCAAAACCATAGTCCCGGTCGTCGATCACCTGATATGCATCATGCATCGAGGCAACAATCGCTCTTTTCTCGATTACCACAACCAGGTGTTGACAAATAAAGGGTAACACGCGGTGCGGCATTGCATCCTCCCCAAGCCATACGGCGCCATTTTCGGCCACACCCAGCGAGGCTCGTGTGGCAAACACGTCGACATCGGCAAGAGATGATGGATTTCCGGCTGGATGACCAACGCCGGGGAGTTCGGCTATTGTGGATATCACGCGGCGCAAATCAGGCATCTCTAGACGCAGTATCTCTTTAATCTCGATAACGTTCTTAACACGATAGACTTTTCCGCCGATACTTTCCAACACCCGCTCAAAACCAGATATTAAATCCCCGGTTTCATCCGCGGGAACTGTAGAGGCAAACGGCTTCGCAGCGCGCCGCAGCCCCTTCAGCTTATTCAATATGGCATTCCTCGATTCACTCACTTTTCAGCGCGGTTCTTACGATACCACTCGGTAAAAGTCTCCTTCGGCATCGGCGGCATGTCACGATGTCGCAACCATGGTTTGAGAAAAACACTCGTAACAAACGGCATTCTCACCATAAACCATTTTGTCAGCCGGCTTATTCGGCGAAAGCGTTTATGATTTGAAAGCACCCAGGATGCTGCCTTGAGACCAAGCCGCTTGCCCTTCCCAACGTATCCTTGTCCGACAAATACTTGTCTCCAGCGATAAAGTTGTTCGTGAATATTGATCTTCACAGGACAAACATTGGAGCAAGAGCCACAGAGGGTCGAAGCAAATGGCAGATCCGCGTAACTTTTCATGTCGAGATTCGGCGCAAGAATAGAACCAATGGGCCCGGCAATAGTCGAGTGGTAACTATGCCCTCCAATTCGTCTGTACACCGGACAAGTATTCATACAGGCGCCGCACCGAATGCATTTTAGGGAAGAATAAAAATCGTCTCGTTCGAGTTGTCGTGTTCTTCCATTATCAACAATCACGATGTGTATGGCCTGACCAACCCGCGGGCGCCGAAAATGACTTGTGTAGGTGGTAATCGGTTGGCCCGTTGCGCTCCGTGCCAGCAATCGAAGAAACACACCGAGGTCACGACGCTTTGGTATCACTTTCTCAATCCCCATGCACGCAATATGCAGGTCCGCAAGGTGTGCACCCATGTCCGCATTTCCCTCGTTGGTACAGACAACGAATTCACCCGTCTCGGCAACTGCGAAATTCACACCTGTAATCGCCACCTTTCGAGTTAAGAACGTCTCGCGCAGGTGGGCCCGGGCGGCAGCGGTCAGCGTCATAGGGTCGGCACAATCCACTGGCGTACCGAGGTGCTTATGAAAAAGCGCACCAATCTCTTCCTTTCTACGATGAATACATGGAAGCACAATGTGGCTGGGCGGTTCTTCGGCAAGCTGAACGATTCGCTCGCCAAGATCCGTATCAATGACATCTACGCCGCGATTGTGCAAATATTCATTCAAACCGCACTCTTCCGTGAGCATGGACTTGCTCTTTACAATTTGATGGACACCGCTAGATACGAGCAACCGGTGAACGATCTCATTGTGTTCGGCTTCGTCAAAAGCCCAGTGGACCGTTACGCCATTTTGTTTTGCGTTCTTTTCAAAGTCAACAAGGTAATCATACAGATTGGCGAGAACGTTCTCCTTTATCTGCGAAGCAACCTCACGCAGTTCCTCCCAGTTCTTGATCGACCTGGCAGCAAGGTCGCGTTTTTGGCGCACCCACCAAAGCGTTTCGTCATGCCACTTGACACGACCATTGTCGCGGTTGAACACCGCAGCATTTCGTGCATGATCCGCTGGGATATTGGCTTTCATCGCGAATTCAGTATTTCAGCAATGTGAATCGTCGGGATCTTCTTGCCACTTCGAGAAATGAGTCCCTGCAGGTGCATAAGACAACTCATATCACCACCGACGATATATTCGGCATCGTGTGCCACAAAATCCTCAATCCGGTCCCTGCCCATGGCAACACTTACCGCCTCTTCGAACACTGCGAAGGTCCCGCCAAATCCACAGCATTCATCGGGGCGCCATAATTCTACCAATTGCAGACCGTCAACCGCCCGCAACAGCCGTTCTGGTTTGGAGAACGGAGGTGCGACGACTTCGCTCATCTGAGCAAGCCCAAGACCACGTTGACCATGGCAGCTTTGATGCATGGCCACTCGATAGGGAAAACGCGCACCCACGTCCACAACCTTTAGCACATCAACCAAAAATTCCGTCAATTCAAAAACGCCCTTACCAATCGCCAAAGCATGTCCTTTCGCATACTCCCTTAGGTGCAGCGTGCAACTTCCGGAAGGACAAACGATGTATTCGCATCCTTCGAATTGCCCGGCAAAATTCCTCATGCAATCAACCGACAAATGTTCGAACCCTGAATTTGCCATCGGTTGTCCGCAGCAAGTCTGATCCAGTGGAAAAGATACCCGTAGGTCCAGGCGTTCCAGAATCTTCATTGTAGCTATGGCAACCGCCGGGTAAAACTGATTCACATAGCAGGGGATGAATAATCCGACTTCCATATCCACAAATTAGGAACTTAACCAGGATTGGCATGCCGCGCACCTCATTATTTGACAACATCTACCGTGTGCTGTCTATTGCAATTCACCGATGACGTCACAGAACAGATCGGCGAGTTTAGGCTCTGCGGCTTTTGATACGGCAATGATCTCGTCAAGGCTGATTGGGTTTAGGTTGTCTGGATCGCAGTTATCGGTTAGCACAGAAACGGCGCAACAGGGTAGTCCGGCGTGGTTTGCGACAATCACTTCGGGCACCGTAGACATACCAACGGCATCGGCCCCAATGGTTCGCAAGAATCGGTACTCCGCACGTGTTTCCAGGTTCGGACCCAATACAGCCGCATAGACGCCTTTACGAAGGATAAGGCCACGCCGGCGTGCCGCATCGAAAAGACGGTCGTTAAGAAACGGCGAATAGGGCCGACTCATGTCCGGGAAGCGTGGTCCGAGAGCGTCCAAATTCTTCCCTCGCAACGGATTATCAGGTTGAAGGTTAATGTGATCATCGACAACCATAATCTCGCCGGCCTTCCAGGCGCGGTTAAGGTTTCCACTCGCATTTGAGATAAGGAGATACTTTGTATCAAGGGCTTTCATCACCCTCACCGGAAATGCTACTTGTTGCAGGGTGTAACCTTCATAATAATGGAATCGGCCCTGCATTACGAGAACCTTTCTATCGCGGACTGTTCCGAAGATTAGCTTGCCATGATGTGATTCCACTGTCGAGATAGGGAAATGCGGTATCTCGGCATAAGGGAACACCAGCTATTGTTCGACTGTAGTTACGAATCGTTCGCCCAAACCAGTCCCGAGAATGACCGCAGCTACGGGCTCGGCGACCCCCTTCTCCCGGAGGTAATCGGCGGCGCGCTTTATGTGCTCAATCATGCCCGAATATACACCAAGAACCGCTGTCGCGGCGGGGCGATTGAAAACAGCCTATCGAAGAAGCCTTCCACTGAGGCGAAGCAGCTCCGTTTCCGCCACTTTTGTATTGTATCGTGCTGTGATCAACCGAGTGTATGCCTCTTCAAGACTTTGCTGAGCAGTTCGCAATTCGATGAACGTGGTAACCCCCCGTTTGGAGCCCTCCAGCGCGATACTGACGTTCTCCTTGGCGAGATTGATATTCTCCTCTTCAATGAGCAGGATCTTCCGCGCATTATCGTAGTTGACGTATGCATTGCGAATATCCACGTTGATACCGGTGCGAAGTTGGTCATACAATAGGCTCTGCCTCGATACTTCGATGCGTGCCTGTTGTGTCAGACGACGAGTGTTGAAACCATTCAGCAAAGGGAAATTAAGTGTAAGGCCGTAGTTATACCCGTTTGATTTATTATACACGGGCGCGAATGGGTTAATGAGTCTGGTGTTATCCGTCTGGGAGTAGGTATACGACGCATTGAAGTTCAAGAATGGCAGAAACTCCGCTCGCCGTTCACGCAATGACAGATTGGCTATATGAACATTTTGCCGCGCTGCGACGAGGGTGAAGTTCGTGTTTTCAAGGTTATCTATTAGCTCAGTCCTATCCAGATTCAGGTCGATCAGAATTGTATCGGCAACATCGAATTGTTCGGGAAGCTGCAATCCGACCAGTTCATTCAATTGAGCCTTCAGCTGTGCGATCGTAGATTCCTGCTGAATTGCCTGCGTACGCTGTGCATTATAATCTACCCGTGCCTGGAGGAGTTCAGGTTTTATACCCGTGCCGACCTCGAGTTTACGTTCGGCCAACTTCACTCGTTCTTCGCTGACCGACATTTGTTCAACAATGGCACGAAGCTGCTGCTTTTGCCGAACAATGTCATAATAGTTGTTGATCACGAGCGCGATCGTATTGACCATCTGGTTCTTGACGAGGGTATGCCCTTGTTCCTCGATCACAGCAATACGCTCACGGGTCGCAAACATGCGGGTTCCGTCGAACAACGTCCAATTCAGCTGGGCACTTGCGGTCGTATTGTTTGATTGCGCCTTGCCGCTGTTGTTTCGGCTTGCGTCCTCAAACCTGAGTTCCTGATTGTTGTTGTTCCAAGTGGTCGAAGCAGTTACTCCGACGGTCGGCAGAAACGCCCCCACAACGTACTCTGCATCGGTACTGGCGGATTCCGCGTCGGTGCGGGCAAGGCGTACGTCATAATTCGTCTCCAACGCCAGTTCGATGACCTCTTCGAGGCTCACCTTTTGCTGACCATACAATAATCCCGGGACAAGGAAAAAGAGTCCGACAGCTGCGAAATACCTAAGCATCATAAACGAGTTCCTTCTTGGGTTCTGGTGATGGTTTTTGCGGCTCATTCATTTCGCCAAAGTCAATTTGCTTGCGTTTGCGGGAGAGATACGAATACATCGCCGGGATTACAAACAGGGTCAATACGAGCGAGAACAGAACTCCGCCGACGATCACTATCCCTAGTGGTTGGCGACTCGTTGACGCCGCACCCAAAGACAATGCAAGCGGAAGAGAACCAAGTGCCATCGCGAGACTGGTCATCAGGATCGGACGAAGACGCAACCTGGAAGCCTCCAAAACAGCATCGATCCGAGACATGCCTTCCTCGCGTTTCTTGTTGGCAAATTCCACTATAAGAATACCGTTCTTGGTAACAAGACCTATGAGCATGATCATTCCAATCTGCGAGAATATATTCAACGTCTGACCAAATATCACCAGCGAGATAAATGCACCAGCAAAGGCCAACGGAACAGTAAACATAATAATGAACGGATCTATGAAACTTTCAAACTGCGCCGCAAGAATAAGGTAGATTAGCAATAATGCAAGCGCAAGGGCAAATGTGATATTACTAGCGCTCTCCGCGTAATCGCGAGACGGTCCTGCGAGCGATGTCGAAAACGTTTCGTCCAACAGCTCGCTAGCTATTTCCTCCATGGCCGCAATTCCATCGCCGATTGTCTTTCCGGGAGCAAGGCCCGAAGTGATGGTAGCCGACATGTAGCGATTGAAGTGGTATAGCGAAGGTGGTGTCGTTGACTCCTCGATCGTCACCACATTGTCGATAGAAACCAGTTGACCTGAGTTCGTACGCACGAAAAGTTTTCTTAGGTCGTTAGGGTCGTCGCGGTTAATCTTAGAGACCTGGCCCATCACCTGGTATTGTTTTCCATCCTTTGTAAAATATCCAAACCTCAGGTTTGAGTAGGCCAACTGGAGTGTCTGGGCAATATCCTGAACGCTGATGCCCAGTTGTGATGCTTTAAGGCGATTAATCTCGACCCTTAGTTCAGGTTTGTTGAACTTCAGGTCAGAATCAACTCCCTGCAACACGGGGTGATCATTTGCGGCCTCCAAAAATTTCGGGAGTACTTCCCGTATCTTTTCGAAATTGTTGTTTTGAAGTACAAATTGTACGGGTTGTCCGCCGCGTCTGTTAGCCGAAATCGTCTGCTCCTGAATTGCAAACGCACGTCCCTCGGGAAAGTGAACCATATTTCGGTTTACCATGTCCACAATTTCCTGCTGTGATCGATCTCGGAATTCCGGGTCGACCAACCTGACCGAGACAAAGCCCGAGTTGACAGATCCCGAGCCGGTAAAACCAGGAGCCGTCACTGAAAGTGCACTGATATACTCAGGAATAGAGTCCTGTACAAACTGCACAACGTCCTGAACGAACTTGTCCATATAATCATACGACGTTCCTTCAGGCGCCGTCAGCGTCAAACGGAATTGGTTTCTATCCTCAAGGGGCGCGAGTTCCGATTGAATATTGACAAAAATCGCCACAATGGCCGCGATACAAACCGCGATGATCACCAGCGAAATCCAACGCACTTTCATGAAGGCATTCAGCAACCGACGGTATCCGTTCTCCATACCTTGGAAGAACGGTTCGGTAATCTCATAGAAACGTGAATGTTTATGATTGGTGCGGGTTAGTTTAACGCTAAGTACCGGCGTCAACGTAAGTGACACAAAGCACGATACGAGGACCGCACCTGCAACTACGACACCGAATTCCGTAAAGAGTTTGCCGACAAATCCCTCCATAAAGAGGATAGGTAAGAACACCACCGCGAGCGTTATCGAGGTCGAAATAACGGCAAAGAAAATCTCTCTGGACCCTTCCTTCGCTGCGCGGTATTTATTCATTCCCGCCTCCAGTTTCTTGTAGATATTCTCCGTGACCACAATACCGTCATCCACTACCAAACCGGTCGCAAGCACAATACCCAACATCGTCAGCACGTTGATAGAGAAGCCTGCCAGGTACATGATGAAAAACGTTGCGATCAATGAAACCGGGATGTCGATCAGCGGACGAATAGCGATGATCACATCTCTGAAGAACAGGTAAATGATCAACACCACGAGCACAATGGCAATGATCAACGTTTCCTCGACCTCAAGAATAGAACGCTTGATAAAGACGGTCTGATCCATGGCGATATCAAGCTTGATATCTTCCGGGACTTCTTTCTTAATCGCTTCCATCCGCCGGTAGAACTCGTCGGCAATCTCGACGTAGTTTGCACCGGGTAGTGGTACGATGGCAAGTCCAACCATCACGACATTACCTTCGCGGAGAACGGATTCCTCATTCTCAGGTCCGAGTTGTGCATAACCAACGTCCCGAAGACGGATATCGCCCGTCTGTCCGGATCGAATAATCACATTCTCAAAATCCTCTTCGGTATACAACCTTCCGAAGGTCCTTACCGTCAGTTCAGTCGCCATCCCAGAGATTTTCCCGGAAGGGAGTTCAACGTTTTCGCGGTGAAGCGCGGCCTGAACATCGAGTGCTGTAAGTCCATACGCACTGAGACGCGCAGGATCGAGCCAGAGACGCATAGCGTAACGACGTTCGCCCCAAACCTGGATGCGGCTTACGCCGGGAATCGTTTCAAGTCTTTCGACGAGTCGATTATTAGCATATTCAGTAAGCTCCAGGGGGTTGCGAGTGTTGCTTTGGACCGTCATCGAGATGATGGAACTTGCGCTTGCGTCTGCCTTACTAACTACCGGTGGACCAGGTAGGTCGTCAGGAAGAGACCGTTGCGCCTGAGAAACCTTATCACGGACGTCGTTTGCAGCAGCCTCAAGGTCAACACCCAATTGAAATTCAATGTTGATGTTACTCGTCCCGACGCTTGACGACGATGTGATGTTCTTGATGCCCGCAATACCATTGATCGATTTTTCCAGTGGTTCGGTGATTTGTGATTCAACGATATCGGCGTTGGCGCCAGGGTACGACGTGCGCACGTTCACGTTCGGCGGGTCGATGGCCGGATAGTCGCGAACGCCCAGAAAATTAAATCCGATGATACCGAACAGCACCAGGATAATATTCATCACGAATGCCAGAACGGGACGCCTTATGCTTAACTCGGATATATTCATATTCGTCGGTTAACCGAAACCGGTTTAGAGTGAATTTACTTTAGAAATCTTGACTTTTGAATTGGGACGGATCGCCATCAGGCCTGAGGTGATTACCGTATCACCGGGCTTAATTCCGCGAAGCACCTGCACGAATGCAGAGTCACGAATGCCTGTTTCAACCACCGCAAACGTTACGCTGTCGTGTCTCAGGACGACTACCTGTTTGTTTCGAATGTTCGGGATCACCGCCTGGGTAGGCACAAGGAGAGCCGCCGTATCCTGGCCCAATTGCAAATTAATGCGGGCAAAGACACCGGGTACCAGTTCAGCATGTTTCTCGGTCACGACGGCTCTAACGCGCAACGTACGGGTCGTAGGATCGACACTATTTTCAGTCGCGATTACCTCGGCCGAGTGGTCGCGATGCCCGCCATCCACACGGAACCTGACCTTATAACCCTTACCGACTTCTTTTGCATACTTTTCCGGAATGGAAAACTCCAGCTTCAGTTGATCAACCTGGCGGATAGTGGTAATGACGTCCGAAGGAGAGATATAGGATCCGACGCTGATATTTCGAAGACCGACCGTGCCGCGGTAAGGAGCGCGGATTTCTGTTTTGGATATCGCTATTTCGGTAGCTTCAATATCGGCCTTAAGGTTCTCCACGTTCAGCGTGCTCAGATCATAATCCTGTTGGCTTATCGCGTTGATCTTCAGCAATTCCCGGTTTCTTTCTTCAGTTTTCTCGTTGATTTGAAGCTGCACCTTGAGTTTGCGCAGCTGAGCCTGCAGGTCTTCATCAAAGAGTTTCACCAAAAGCGTGCCTTTTTCCACCACTGCTCCTTCGCGAATGTTGAGCGATACAATTCGTCCGCCCACTTCCGCCCGAATCTCGGTCTCCTCATAGGGAAGCAGCGACCCCGGCACCTCGATCGTCTCACTGACCGACGTTGCGCTTACCCGAAAAGCATCGACAATCAGGGGGCCTTGCTGGCGTCTGCCCGATACCTGTCCACCCTTTTCTGATTCGCAAGAAACAGCAGTCAAAAAAATCAGGATTCCAGTAAAAAAAATGTTACGAGATGCAAAAACCATAAACGTGTTATAACGAAGTCTAACAAAGTCAATCAGATTCTGGTTCTCCTTCACCGGATTTTACCACTACTGAATCGATCGTGGAGTTTGAGTACCTGGGGAATAAGCAATTGCGTTTCATCATTGACGACAACAAAATCGGCTCGCCTCACCTTTTCTTCATCCTTCATTTGTTTGCCCACGATCGCCCAGATTTGTTCTGTCGAGCGATGCGGATCGCGTTTCAAAACCCTGGCCACCCTCAACTCTTCCGGCGCGGACACAACGACCACGGCATCCAGCGTTCTGTGCGACCCCACCTCAAACAACAGTGCCGCCTCTTTGATAAGGTATGGATAACCACGGCGTTCACCAGCCCACCTTTCAAAGTCCACCTTCACTCGAGGATGGACCAGACGATTGAGGATATCCAGCCTGTTTTGATCTTTGAAGACGTGGCTTGCCAGGTATTCCCTGTTAAGCGCACCGTGCGGATGGTAGGCCAAATCACCGAATTCTTTTTTGATTGCTGACACCAGTATTCCATCGGTGGTCATAAGTTCTTTCGCGTGGCTGTCGGCATCGTATATGGGTGCGCCGAGTTTGGCGAAGATCTTGCACACCAGGCTCTTCCCCGACCCAATACCCCCTGTGACACCAATATGGAGCGTCTGGTTCACAGCCGGATCCGTACGGAATCAACTTTAACCACCTGGGAGAACGGAGGCAGACCTTCGATCCGCGGAAAGATGACCGCCTCTCCCCGGACGAAATCTCGAAGATCGAGCACAGCCCGAACTGAATCGATGGAAAACTCCTTCGCGACATTCTCCGGCATTGACAACGTAATCGGAATAAACTTCTCCTGAACCTCCGAAATCGTTGAAGGCACGTTTTCAACTTCAATACGGACCGAGTCTTCAATGGTCACCAACCTCTCCACATCAAACTTGATGGTGACCTCCTTTGGCCGGTAACCGATGACTCCGTCGGATGGCATGTTGATCTCCACCGTTTTCATGAAGTGCTCGTCAATACCGTGTTGCCGGAGTCGGAGCAGTAGCGGCTCTTCGAAACCTCGCACAAGTCGTTGCGGCCCCTCAATTTCGATAGAGTCAGGGATGATGCTGATCGGGCTGGCAAGAACGTACCCCGTTTCAAGATCGAGGTATGCGGAATCGATGCCCAGCTTCACCCAACGCGTTTCCTTCGGCTCAATGTCGATGTGTAACGTATCGGTGAGGGAGAAGTTGATGTCAAGACCATCGACCTGCTGGGAGAAAAAGCGGTGAAGACTCCCTGCATCGATCTTCTTCACCTCCGACGGCCGGTCGAGT
>CAZIAG010000008.1:6468-6854 GCA_964537375.1 uncultured Roseivirgaceae bacterium | reverse complement strand
AATCTCCAGGTAGCCCGGATCGATTCCCGTACTGCGTTTGAAAAGGTCCCAGCCATTCCCTGTGACGTTCAACCTTACTTCGTCCGGTAATTCGGTCACCGGAATAAAATTCTCCTGATCAAACTCAAAACTGAGTGGAAAACTGAGATTCGTGGTGTAGGTCTTATTCAACGAATTGAGAAACCAAAAAACGGTTGCCGCAAAAATGCACAAAACGACCGCCTTCCAGTTTCTCCGGTTGAATTTCAGGATGTTGAGAATGGAGGTAAAGAAACGCACAGTTTAATATCGATTCGACCGTCCGGTTCCCAAAACGATTATTTCTTGGTTGCCGCTTTGGTAGCATCCAACGAGATCGCCGTCTTGTTAAAACGGATGCGTCCACC
>CAZIAG010000008.1:0-6458 GCA_964537375.1 uncultured Roseivirgaceae bacterium | reverse complement strand
CACCTTTCTCCACTTCAAGGATAAAGGTGTCTCCCTCAAGTTCAGCGACGTGCCCGTGCGCACCACCGATCGTCACCACGTAATCACCCTTCTTTATTTCTTCGATGAACTTGCGATGATCCTTTGCCTTCTTCTGCTGTGGGCGGATCATAAAGAAATAAAAGATAACGAAGATCGCGCCGAAGAAAATCAGCGTCGGTATACTTGACCCACCACCCGCGGGTGCCTGAAGTATGATGTTGTACATAAGCGTATTAAGAATTAAACCGCCAAAGTTAGCCATTCTTTTGGGAAGACAGGGACCGAAACAAAAAAACCCGGGACAATCGGCCCCGGGCTTGGCGTTTCGTTTCTAACCTCAATTACTTCACCGGGCCCGCTGCCTCCGAAGCCGCAGCAACTTCCGCCCGGAACCGCAATACCGTCTGCTTTGGCCACGTATTGGCCGTCACCGTAATCGTCTTATTCTGCACACCCTTGGCATTCTTGCTATCAAACTTCGCCTTGATAAAACCCGTTCCTCCAACCGGGATCGGATCTTTTGACCAGTCCGGCACAGTACAACCGCAGGATGGTCGCGCACTCTCGATCAATAGGGGTGCATCGCCCACGTTCTTAAAGGTGTACGTATATTCCACTGAGCGCCCCTCGGTAATCCGTCCGAAATCGTGTTCTGTCTTTTCAAACTGGATCACCGGCAAAGGCCCCTCCGGCTTTTGCTCTGCCGGCTGGCTGGTGGTTCCGGGGACAGGTGAATTTGCGTTCGTGGTTTGCGTAGGCGTAACGCTCTTTTTGCCGTCCGACTCGGCCAACCTGCTTTCGAGTTCAGCCACTCGCTTTTCCAGGTCGCGGTTTGTACAGCCCGTGAACGGAATAGCGACCACAGCGGCCAATAAAAAGTTAATCAGGATGTTTCTCATAACTCGTACCTTATTTTCGATCCCATACTTAGTCCTTAGTGCTCTTACTTCCAATGTTTGGAGACACTCCGACGACTTAGTCACTCTTCTTACCACGAATCTGCTCTAAAAGTTCATCGACGTCTTCCAAAAGCTTCTCCGCCTTGTTTTTTGCCTCGTCCACGACCTTTTGACCCTGTGACTTGGCCTCCGACGTAAGCGGTGTCTCCCTTCCAGACACAAAATCATTGATCATATCTTGCAACATCTTCCGGTACTTATCCAATTGATAGGAAAGCTTTTCCCGCGTGCTTGATCCTTTGTCGGGCGCATAAAGTATCCCCAGAATAGCCCCTGTGGCTGCGCCCACCAGGAATGCCAACAACGTGTTCCCACCTTTTTTGCTCATAAAATTCAATATTAGAATCGGTCGATACGCAAATTCAATATTTTAACATTTTTTAACAAATACCGCGATGTGTTCCGTTCTACAATTTTTCCGTCAAAGAACGCACTAGCCGCGAAGGGGGCAGAATTTTGCAGTAAATGTCGCTCAATTGACCGGCCAAAAGCGGCAAGTTCGGTCATTTGTTATCGATCAGGCCGCGGCCACTCTTGCGGATCTCTCCCGAGTCCTGAAGCTCCTTGGAGATTACATCCAAAATGCCATTTACAAACTGCCGGCTTTTGGGCGTACTGTAATTCTTTGCCAACTCAATGTATTCGTTGATCGTAACCTTGACGGGTATATTCGGAAAGCTGATTAATTCACCAATCGCCATCTCCAAAATAATACGGTCGGTTAAAGGCAAGCGATCAACTTCCCAGTTGCGAGTGTTGCTAGCGATGAGTTCCTTGTGTTTGTCGCTGAGTGAGATGGAGGCGTCGTAAAGAGTCTCGATAAACTCTTTATCCTCCTCCCACGTCAGGGATAGCGCGTGGAGCGTAATCTCGCTTGAAGTAGCCGGATCGTACGACTTGACGGTCTTCTCAACAAGAGCTTTGACAATCTCACGGTCTTCAATCCACCTGAGAACTTCCTCTTCGTAGTAGTCGTTGATGATCGTCTTGCCGAAAATGACTTTTCTAAAGAGATGGGAAACAAACTTTCGCTGGTCGTCGGCGGACGGATTTTTCCTGTCGAGGTAGTTGAGGTATTCGGTATCCAGGCGGATCACATCTTTAAACCACTGCCTTACCAGATCCTGTTTTCCGCTCCAATCCCGCCCCAGGCGGATGGCTTCCTTCTTCAGTGAATCGCTGCTATGAATGGCCTTTACCCACGAGTTTGCGAGGAAATTCTTATGACTTACCTTCTTGTCGGCGGCTGCCGTCTCGGCAAATGCAGCCATCAGGCTGAGCGACCCGATGTAATTATCGTAGATCTTCTCAACCTCGACAACAAGATTGCGCTTAAGGTACAAAGTGTCCTTGCGCGTCTGTTCTTTGTAAAAATCATTTGCCTCATTTACTGAACGCGCTACCTTGTCATCCTCATGTTCGACGGGGAACGACTGGTCGGCGAAGGCCTTTCTAAAAATCTTGGCAGCCGTTTTCTTCTGCTGACTCAGGAGTTCTTTGTCCTGCACTTCCATCGAATTAAGGTCGGGCAAAAAATCTTCAGCTATTCTTTCGAGGCACAACTCATACGCCGCCTCCTTGCATTGCTGGAGCGCAAAAAGGCTTTGCATGACTTTAATCCTGAGACTCCTCCTATTCAGCATGTTAAAGAACTAACGGTGTCGATACGGAATATTTCAAACAAGCGCGTAAAAATACACATCCCATCAGGTTAAACCAACGGGATGCAAATTAAACAGACCCTTGTTGAAAAACCGGAAATTGACTGGGCAGCCGGCTCGACGCCTGTTTTAACGGACTGTTTTAAGCCTGGCGATGTCGGCCATGCGTTTCTCCGCTAGCTTGATAGCTGCCTCCTGACTCGAAATCTTTTCCGTCGTTGCGACATCCAGAATGTTCAGACAAGTCGAATAGATCTTTTCGGCGTGTTCAAAAACCCGGTCTCGGTTGTAACCGCCAAGAAACTCGTTATAGACATTGATCAGTCCGCCGGCATTGATTACGAAATCAGGGGCATAGGTGATGCCGCGGTCAATCAGCATGTAACCGTGCTTCAATTCATCTTTTAACTGATTGTTCGCGGCCCCGGCTACGATAGCACACTTCAGGCGGGGGATCGTGTCGTCATTAAGCGTAGCACCCAGGGCGCATGGCGCATAAATATCCATGTCAAGATCATAGATCGCATCCTGCCCAATAGTTTCTACACCATATTTTTTTGCAACGGCATTTGCCTTGTCCTGATACAAGTCGGTTACCAGGACTTGTGCATTTTCCTTAACCAGGTGCTCCACAAGGTGCATACCAACCTGCCCGACACCCTGAACTGCGATTCGTTTGCCGGCAAGTGAATCAGACCCATATACCTTTTTTGCGGTGGCTTTCATGCCCATGTAAACACCGTAGGCTGTCACCGGCGAAGGGTCACCGCCGCCACCCATTGACTCCGGCAGGCCGGTCACGTGAGCGGTCTCCATATGGATGTACTCCATATCGGCCGTCCTCATGTTAACGTCCTCCGCTGTGATATACTTGCCGTTGAGACTATCTACGAATTTGCCAAACCTTCTCAGGAGTGCCTCGCTCTTCATTGTCCGGGCATCGCCGATAATGACCGCCTTCCCACCACCGAGATTCAGCCCGCTGATTGCAGCTTTGTAGGTCATTCCGCGCGACAGGCGCAGCACATCGGTGAGGGCCTCCTGTTCGGAGTTGTACGCCCACATGCGAGTCCCGCCTAATGCCGGGCCCAGCACCGTATTATGCACGGCGATTATCGCTTTCAAACCCGTGGGCTCATCATAGCAAAAGACCACTTGTTCGTGGCCGGCCTGCGAAACCTGCGCGAATACTCCCGCCGCCTCCCGCGTACCATGTTCGATTTCTTTTACTTCCATGCGACTGTTTTTTTGATGTTGATGTTGTAAGTTGCCGGCCCTTGAAAGGCGGTCAGGCAAAAGCCTAAACTAGGCAAAATTACCTATTCTCAAACGTTTGCATGAACTTTTGGAAGGATATTTCGTATTACTTTCAGCGCGCCAAATTTTGTGTCATAAAGAATTAGCGGAACAGGTGGATTTTTTTGCAGCCGTACATCCGCTGATCAGTCGCTAAAACCGCGGGAAATCTGATGAAAGAACTTAAATACCTCAACAAATATTTACTTAAGTATAAGTGGCTTCTGATCTGGGGAACGGTCTTCGTCATCATTTCCAACCTCTTTCAGATATTCCCCGCCCAGCTGGTTCGACACGCCATTGATCTCGTCGTTGAAAATCTTTATCTCCACGAAGCATTCGGAGAGCTTACCCTGCAGAATGAGTTCTTCTCCGTGTTCGCTTTCGGAATCCTCATTTACGCGGGGTTAATACTCCTGATGGCACTACTTCGCGGTTTGTTTCTTTACCTCGTGCGGCAAACGCTTATCGTGATGTCGCGTCACATCGAATACGACCTGAAGAACGAGATCTTCGAGCATTACCAGGCACTACCCCTTAGTTTCTATCGCCGCAATAATACTGGAGACCTGATGAATCGCATTTCAGAAGATGTCAGCCGGGTGCGTATGTATCTGGGACCGGCGATCATGTACGGCATTACACTCATCACCCTCTTCATGATGTTAATCCCGTACATGTTCTACGTAAATATTACACTGACCTGGTACGCCTTGAGTCCCCTTCCTTTGTTATCGCTGAGCATTTTCCTGGTGAACAACAAAATCGAACGACGTTCTGAGGAAATCCAGAGACGACAATCCAGGTTGTCGACGTTCGTGCAGGAAGCATTCAGTGGAATTCGCGTATTGAAGTCATTCAATCGCGAGCACGAGTCGATCGGTCAATTCGAAAAGGAAGCCGAGGAATACAAAAAGCAGTCCCTGAGACTTACGAGAGTACAGGCACTCTTCTTCCCCCTTATCATGGGACTAATCGGGCTCAGCACCATCCTTACCGTTTATGCAGGCAGTACAGAGGTCATCAATGGCAACCTTACATTGGGGAATATTGCTGAGTACATTATTTACGTGAACTTGCTCACGTGGCCTGTGACCTCATTGGGATGGACAAGCAGTCTTGTGCAAAGGGCCGAAGCATCGCAAAAGCGTATCAATGAATTCCTGAGAACAAAAACGGACATTATCTCAGAAAGGAACCTCACGCGGGAAATCGAAGGAAAAATCGAATTCAGGGACGTGTCGTTCACCTATCCCGATACCGGCATAAAAGCGCTTAACGATATCTCGTTCGTTGTGCATCCCGGCGAATCGCTTGCCATAATCGGAACCACAGGGTCCGGAAAAAGCACTATTTCAAATCTCATCTCCCGACTGTATGATGCGGAACAAGGCCTGATTCTCATCGATGATATCCCCATAACGCACTACAACCTCACCTCCCTGCGTAGTCAGATCGGCTACGTTCCGCAGGATGTATTCTTGTTTAGCGATACTGTATACAACAACATCGGCTTCGGACTGCGAGGCGTAGAAGAAGAGAAGGTATTTCAGGCCGCCAGGGATGCGGATGTATATGACAACATACAGGCGTTCCCGCTGGGATTCAACACGCGGGTGGGTGAGCGGGGTATCACCCTTTCCGGCGGACAGAAGCAGCGCGTTTCAATTGCCCGCGCCATCGTTCGGGAACCGAAGATACTTATGCTTGATGACGCTCTTTCCGCCGTTGATACCAAGACAGAAAACAACATCCTTAACAGCCTCAAACGAATCATGAAGGGCAGGACGACCGTGATCATATCACACCGGGTGTCGTCGGCAAAACTCGCGCAAAAAATCATTGTTCTTTCAGACGGCAACGTCGTGCAATCCGGTACTCACGATGAACTCATTACGCGAGATGGCATGTATCGCGAGCTGTACGAAAAGCAGATGCAGATGGACGAGGACGTGTTGTAAGGTCAGTCAGAAAGAGCTTGGAGATTCGCCCGGCTAAATGCCCGGAAGGCCACTGTGACCACAAGTGTTACAAAAACCACTGGGACAAGAAAATCAGCAAGCGTGCCTTCGAACGGACTGTAGTAATTCTCAACCCCTTGAACGCCGTTGGCAGCGTAAATGGTGCGTACCAAATGCAGAGGCGTCCACCATAGAGGAACATCCAGGACACCTTCCACAAACGTATAGAGAATAGATTCAACAAAATCCCAAACAAAATAAACAACAAATGCAACGATAGAAGAACGTACCAGAAACACGAGCACGATGAGCAGAAGTGAAAAAAGTAGGTTTGCGATTGTCGCCTGGGAAACGAATTTGATGTAGTACACCAGCCCCAAATCCAAGTCGAACGGTGAAAGTGTCACAGAAAGGAGGTGAGTGATCAACCCCAGAATTGAAAAATACAATGTAACAATAAGACAAAAGACGATTTTCGCGATGAAATAGAACTGGCGGTCTCTCGCAAAAACAACGCGATTTACATGCAGACCCGAGAACTCGGACCCGGCCCGCGTCCT
>CAZIAG010000007.1:9764-21090 GCA_964537375.1 uncultured Roseivirgaceae bacterium | reverse complement strand
GGATACCGCATGATCCGCTGAAGATCGTCCTCCTGCATGCTGAAGAACACCATTTGTGCACCTCCGGCCTCGACCATTTCGAGGATTGTAGCAACCTCCTCGCGCGCTTTCGCCTTCCGGCCCTTCAGGATATTTATTTCAGAAATATTCTTGCCGTTAAAAGTTGTGTCGGGTCCGAATCGCGCTACGACAGCATAACCGTAATTCTTTAAGCCCTTACCCTTCAAAATATGTAACATTTCGTCGCTAATGCGTCTGCGTGTAGCAGGGTCGGCGAGCCGGAACAGCAGTGAATCTCGACCTCCCGAAAAGACCCAGTCGGGTAACGTGGTGTTCAACGATGTGCTACTCGCCACATAAGGATATTGATCGATAGTCACGTCTATCCCTTGCTTCCGCGCATCTTCAATTTGCGCCAGTGTTTGAACGGACCGACCCCAGTTCGGCTTGTAGGTGACTTTGAAATGCGATATTTCAACTGGCAGTGAAGCTTCTCTCCCGATGTTGATTGCCTCTTCGATCGCTTCAGTCACATGATCACCCTCACTTCGAATATGGGAGGCATAAACGCCATTGTACCGTGAAACCACTTTCGCAAGCCCGACAACCTCAGGCGTTTTTGAGTACGTCCCGGGTACATAAATGAGCCCCGTCGACAACCCGACTGCCCCATCTTCCATTGCCTTTATGACCAGCTCTTCCATTTTCACCTGTTCATCAGGCGTAGGATCGCGCTTGCTTTCTCCCATTACCGTTCGGCGCACGCTATTATGCCCGATCAACGATGCTACATTGATCGACGTACCCACACTATCCAGCTCGAAAGCGTAACGTTCAATATCCGTGTACGAAGACCCGCAGTTCCCTGTGATTACCGTAGTCACGCCATCGTGGATAAAGTTTGGTGCGGTCATGTTGTCGATGTTGCGTTCAATATGGCCATGCACGTCGATGAAGCCTGGCGCAACGACGTGACCCGTCGCGTCTATAACCTTTGCAGCCGTTGCGCTCTTCAAATTCCCGATCGCAGCAATCCTGTCCCCGCGTATTCCGACATCGGCATACCGCCAGGGGTTACCGGTGCCGTCTACGACCCGACCATTGAGAATTAGTATATCATACTCCTGTGCGGCACCAACAATTGGCATCAGACCAAAAAAGAAGAGGATAATCCGTTTCATGAGGAAAATAGGCTAGGATCGTTAAGTTGGAAAATATCCACGATTAAAAAAAGAGACGAAGCCAAACTGATCGCTACTTTTGCTTCTTCGATGCAAAGTGTCAACGAACAACTCTCCCAAATCCTCCAACTCCTGAAACTGGAGCGCCAAGCCGATCTGGAACAATACCGACAAAAGGTGCTGCTGAGATCGCTTTCCGATCGAATAAAAGAAGGAACGACCTGGTATCCGGTACGGCTTCGGCGCGACTACATTGGTACCGGCGAGCGACCAATTATTGAAGTGGAACGCATCAACCATTTGGATCAACCACATCCATTCCAGGGCGGAAAATTGGTCAACGTTTTCAGCAATACCTCCGGTAAGCCGGAAAGAGATCACGTGGGAGGTGTTGTCAATTACATCCGCGACAACACAATGGTGATAACCCTCAATGCGGAACATGTTCCCGAGTGGGGATCAGACGGCAATCTTGGCGTCGATGTAATGTTCGATGAAATGACCTATCGCGAAATGGAGTTTGCTGTAAAGGAGGTTATTAAATCGACCGAAGGATATACCTGCCGACTGAAGCACATCCTCCTGGGAAACGGGAATGCAACATGCAATGAACCTAATACCCTTGCCGAAATCCCCGCAACTTTGAACGAAAGTCAAATCGATGCAATGCGGCGAACGATTAGTGCCGTTGACGTTGCCTTCATTCACGGGCCACCGGGCACCGGCAAGACCACTACCCTTGTGCAAGTAGTACGCCAGACACTACAACGGGAAAACCAGGTCTTGGTATGCGCGCCCAGCAACGCAGCAGTCGATTTGCTGGTCGACAAACTTTCCGAAGCTGGCGTACGTGTGGTTAGAATTGGCCACCCTGCCCGTGTGACCGAGCAGACATTGAGTAAGACGCTGGACGCTCAAATTACCACGCACGTCCACTACCACGAACTTCGCGGGCTGAGAAAAAGAATGGAACAGCTTCGCAGCGAAGCACTCAAGTACAAAAGGCGCTACGGCTGGCAAGAAAAAGAACGGCGTCGCCTGATGATGCAGGAAGTGAGATTGCTGAAGTCCGACGCCGACCTGCTCGAGTTCTACATCATCAATGACCTGCTTCAAAATGCGGGCGCGATCTGTTGTACACTTGTGGGGTCGTCGCATCCGGTTTTGCGCAGTCGAACTTTCCAGACCGTGTTCATTGACGAAGCAGCACAAGCATTGGAACCTGCATGCTGGATTCCCATTCTCCGTGCACAGCGAGTCGTCTTTGCGGGCGACCACCAACAGCTGCCACCGACAATTAAATCACCAGAGGCGGCAAGGGAGGGCCTGGCTAAAACGCTGTTTGAAAAAGGTATCGAACGTCAACCTCACTGCGTGACAATGCTTGACGTTCAGTACAGGATGCATAACGATATCATGCGCTTCCCATCCGAGTACTTCTACCAGGGAAAGCTGGTCGCGCATGAGTCTGTAAGAAATAAACTACTTAACCCTTCCGCGTTGCCGATGGAATTTATTGACACGGCGGGATGCGGATATAACGAACGACAGGATCCCGAAACCCTCAGTCGAATGAATGAAGAAGAAGCTGAACTGCTGCTGTTACTCGTGGAGAAGCTCGTCAATGATATCGGTGCAGACGTGTGGACCGGGCAGACCCTGTCCCTCGGCATTATCACACCTTACCGCGCCCAGGTGGAACTCCTGCAAAAGCTGGTGGATGGTTCTTCTATCCTGAAGGACGTGCACCCCTTTATTACTGTCAATACCGTCGACGCGTTCCAGGGACAGGAACGCGATGTCATCGCCATTTCTTTCGTGCGGAGCAACGAAACAGCCGAGGTAGGATTTCTCAGTGACATTCGAAGGACAAACGTCGCCATGACGCGCGCAAAAAAGAAGTTGATAATGGTGGGCGATAGCGCCACGTTGGGATCACATCCCTTTTACCTCCAACTTGTCGAGTTTGTACAAGCGCACGGATTTTATCGAAGTGCGTTTGAAATAGTTCGCTAAGAAAAAAAGAGGGCTGTCCCGTAATGGCACAGCCCTCCCGAAAACCGAACTAAGTGTCTCAGTAGTCGCGGTCTTTATTCTTCTTGTCATCCATTTCGTTGCCCTCGGCATCGAACTTCACCTTCTTGGTTTCGTTTCCCTGGCGTAGTTCAACCGCATAGATAGTCTCGCCATCCTTCTGCTTTCTCTTGACGCTTTCAACCGTCCAACCCACATAGTCCTGGCTCTGGAGCTTCTCCGTTACTGCGGCAGGAAGTTGCGCCACGGAGATTTCTTCACCCTGATCTTGATCTTGTTGGTTCATCGGATCCTGCTGTTGCTGATCGTCAGTGCGATACTGGTCAGACTGACGGGAAATACCTGTGGTATCCTGCTCCTCGGTGACCTGCGCACTTGCAGCAAGCGAAACGCCGAACAACATGGTAAGTGCAAACAATAATTTTTTCATAGTCGGTAATTTTTGGTTAAACATTGTTTGCCACCCTAATCGAAATACTATGCCCTTCACAGGCCTCACCTGTAAATCCTTGATATTCCGCGAATTTCGCAGTCGAGATTTCGACCGAACGAGAGTATCGTAGTGGAAAAAGTCAACACTGATAAGAAAAATCCTGCACGTTTCCCCAGCCGCTCTGCACTCTCGCCAGCCGGTGGTCCGTTCTACATACCAAATTGAACCTCCCTACCAATGCTCTTCAACCGGATGCGATTCTGGTAAAGAAAACGATACTCCTGGTAGTCTGTAAAAACGGCGAGAGAAACGAGCCGTTCATCGGTTCCGGGGACATACAGGAAACCGAGCAGCAACGGACGTGAATTGAATTCATAAGGCAGCGGAACTATCCGCTCAATGCGATATCGCCCATTCATGTCTTTCAGTATGTTGACTTTGCTGTCGATAAGTTCCGTCAGATAAGAACGCTGCGGCGTTGTAATCACGGAATAGGTAACACCTGACGGACGAACCGCGACATTGCCGATCCGGGCCTGAACGGTTCCATTTGGCTGAAGCTGATGAAGCACATAATTTTCAAGGGTCGGATCATTAATTTGGGAGTAGGAGAAGCCAGCGATGAAATGATCCGGAAGTTGCTGACTTACACAATAGTATAGTTCTTCCGCGTCGCGTTCAAAACGCGGAGCGGCGTAAACGGCTACAAACTTCCTGTCCCCGCCTCGTTCAATCAGCTCTACTCCCGCCAGCGCAACCTTTGCCAGGAGATCGTGCGTCATGTTAAAAACAAACACCGAGTCCAAACCCGACAAAATAAAATACTTGCGCGCCTGGTCCATCGGTACACGTCGTCGCGTCAAATTTGAACTGCCGGTTATTACCGAGTCGAGTGCGGGGAGCAGTTCCTTTTCTCCCGTATCAGTATGCTCGGGTTTGAAGTGGACACGTGTGAACCACTCACAGGTTTGCGGCAAATAATACATGTCGCCAATGTACGCCGTAGTCGCGTAGTAGTCGTCCTCCTCATGCGTCACGGGCAATGCAGAGCGACGCTGACCATCAATACAGCCAAACACGCTGACAAGAATTAAAACAAAGGATACAGCCCGATACATTTCTCCGTGACTGCATTAAAAATACGAAAATCCACAACTTAGGTGGGTGGGGCGTTTTCAAAGGCCGAATCCATGGCCTTGACCGCGGTTTCGAGCTTTATTCCTTCTCCAAGTACACCCTGAAACAGGTCTCCGGTTTCTTTGAATCGAGCAACTGCATTGGCAATGGTAAAATCCAGCACATTGAGTCCTTTCTTTACTTCGTCCCAGGTCAAAGGCGTTGACACGGGTGCGCCGGGCCTGGGCCTGAGGGAATACGGTCCCGCCAACGTGGCCTGCGGCCTGTTTTGTAAGAAGTCGACATACATCTTTCCACCCCGGTCACCAACCTTGCGTTCGATCGTCGTTAAGCGGGGCAATTGCGTATGTACAATCCGTGCAACACGTCGTGCGAACTCTTTTGACTCTTCATACGTGTACTCTGCACCCAACGGAATATAGATGTGAAGTCCCGTTGAGCCGGATGTCTTGCAATAGCACGGTACATCCATTGCATCGAGAACTTCTTTTGTCACGCGCGCGGCTTCAATGACTTGATGGAAGCCCGTTTTCTCACCGGGATCGAGGTCGATCACGCACCAATCAGGATGGTCGGGCTTTCCAGTACGACTACTCCAGGGATTCATCTCAATGCAACCCAACGAGGCCAGATAAAGCAATCCGGCCTCATTGGTACAAACCATAAAGTGCTTTTCCCGGTCATCGCCTTCACTAAAATATCGATAGGTCTCAACCCATGGAGGAACTTTGCCCGTCACATCCTTTTGATAAAAACTTTTTCCATGAATTCCATTAGGAAAGCGATTAAGGGTCTGGGGACGATCAACCATATAGGGCAGCATGTAAGGCGCAACCTGATAATAGTAGTTCAGCATATCCCGTTTTGTATACCCCTCTTCCGGCCAGTAGACCTTCGACAGGTTGGTGAACTTCAGTTCGATACCTTCAATCCGCCTCACTTGCGTCTTTTCAGTCGGATTAAGCAGGGTTTTGCGTTCCGCCTCAGCAGGTGTTAACAGTCTGTTCTCGGTGTTACTATCGTCAATAACGATAGGCTTCTCCCACCTCACCTCCGATGGATCTTTATCCTCCCTGAGGCCTCTGAACGATGGGTGTCTAAGTCCACCCTCACCGCCGCTGCGATACGCAATCTCAGCGACCAGGTGAGGCAAGAGCCAGATAGCCATCGCGCGCATCGGGTTTGGCCTGAAGCGTGACGGCTTGTTGTATTCGGGAACAGTTGAAAACGGACAGGTCTTCGTCTCCAATGGCGCCATCTTTTTCAACAGGTCCTTCTGAACGTGGCTATTAAACCCGGTACCAACGGACCCAATGTAAACCAGTTCACCTTCTTCATCGTAAACACCCAGAAGCAGCGCACTAAATGGCTTCCTGGAATTCTCGTTCCTGGTGTAACCGGCAATGATTGCTTCCTGGTGATATTCGGTCTTTATCTTCAACCAGGATTTCGACCTGGCGCCAGACTCATATTTGCTGTCGGCCTTTTTTGCAACGATGCCCTCCAGTCCCATCGAATCCGCCAACCGAAAGAACTCTTCGCCAGCGATCGAAAAGACTTCGCTAAGCCGTATCGGGCCCTCTTTGGGAACGATACGCGAAAGTATTTCCCGCCTCTTGGAAAGTGGCACATTAGTCAGCTCAAAACCATCAAGCCAAAGTATGTCGAACAGATAATAGATCAATACACCATCAGCTTCGCTTCGCCACTGCTGAAGTTGCGCGAAATCAGGACGGCCTTGCTTATCCACGACTACAATTTCACCATCGACCACCGCATTTACCCCCCAGCTGGAGAGCGCATCATAAATCGGGTAAAACTTCTTGTTAAACGCCTTGTTATTCCTGGATCGGATGTCCACATCACCATGCCTTGCGTAACTGATTGCGCGAAAGCCATCCCATTTTACTTCGTAGAGCCATTCAGTCCCACTGACCGGTTCCTTGACCAGGGTTGCCAGCATGGGACTGATGTCCCGCGGCATTTCCGCTCTTCTTTTCCCCTTCACATCACGAAGAAGGGTAGTAGTTGATCGGGTACTGCGGCTACCATCAGCCGGCGTCGGCGCGACAACTCTTGAAGTTCGCCTGGCTTTTGGAATTGTCTTTCTCCGTTTGCTCGACTTGTTGCTTTCCCACATCGTTTTACTGCCTGACCCCTCAAGTTCTTCAATGGTCATTCCCGAACGGACCGACTGGTCCAGGGCGAGAACGTCTTTCTTGGTTGCAAACTCATCTTTGTGTTTGATAAGCAACCATGCGTCGTTATCGCGCCCCTTCATCTTCACCAAGACAAATTGACCACGGAGTTTCTCGCCGTGCAGAACAAACTTCATAGAACCCTTTTCAAATTCGCGCCGTATCTGGCCTTCCTTTTCCTTCTTCGTTTTTGCCGACCCCACAGGTTCATACGTTCCTTGATCCCAGAGGATGACGCTACCCGCACCATAGTTTCCTTCGGGAATTAAGCCCTCGAAATCCCGGTAGTCAAAGGGGTGATCCTCTACATGCTTGGCCAACCGTTTTTCCTTAGGGTTCATTGAGGGCCCTTTGGGAACGGCCCACGACAGAAGGACGCCGTCAAGTTCAAGACGAAAATCGTAGTGAAGCCTTGAAGCGGCGTGCTGTTGCACAACGAAGGAAAGTTTTCCCCTTTTTGGTTTCCCTCCCTTCGGTTCAGGCGTACTGTCGAATGCTCGCTTTCTCTTATATTCGGTAAGTGCCATTGAGATTGTGACTAGCAACATTGTGCCACGTTTGCCGGCAGGCATGGAATTTCTACACCCTTCGAAAATGATCGGTTATGCGAAGCGTTCGTTTTATGATTTTTTCCGTAACAACTGTCCTGGTAATCTTCGTAATACTTTGCGCCACCGCAACGCTTGCTTATCTACCCCTGTTAATCATATACCTGCTAGTCCTTCAATTGGCGATGATCTGGATGGTAATCGTCATCCTGAAATACGGCAAGGCTTCGAATAAGCGTTTTGACGATCAATTTCATGAGGATCCTACGGATTAATGCGTTATCATTGCATATGGATCGCGCGTTGAACTTGCTTGAGGATACTTTGGCCCATTTCCAGGAAGGCGCAAAATCTGTACGCGTTTACGCTGAAGAGAAATCCTATATCATCACCCGCATCGAGGGCACGAAAGAGTATTGGGTTGCCGAAGAAGCCCCTGGTTTTCCTAAGACGCGAACCGACGCATTGAATCGATTCTTCGAACATGCCTTCGGTATCGAAGCAAGGTATTAGCGACGCACCGGCAAACGGCTACTTCAGAAAATTCCAGCTCAACGAGATCATAAACAAGCGACTGCGAACTTCATCGCCGCCCGACAGGTTGTTGATGTCTTTAACACCAATGTTGTACCGGACATCAAGTCCGAGACCAAGGTCGAAATCGTACCCGGCGCCTACCGCAACGGCAAAGTCGGTCTCATCATAGGCTTCGGTGATGTCGCGCTGAATGGTCGTGAAGCCGGCATCAAACTCCTGCTCCCCGTCAAGCAAGAAACTAAATTGCGGCCCCAATTGGATATTCAGGCCTGCAAAAGGATAAAATTTGAACATGACCGGAATACTTAGGTACGTAAAGCTTTCCCGCACGTCGACAAGGTTAAACAACGCATCGGACTCGCCGCGCTGCGTAGAGAGTAATACTTCGGGCTGAATCGCCACGTTGTTAAATCTGCCTCGTACAAAAAGTCCGGCGTGAAAACCTGCCCGCGATTCATACGTGGCATCCGGGTCCTCAAAATTCATGGACGCGAGATTGAGACCTCCCTTCAGCCCGAATGCAAGCTGTGCAGCGGCTTCCTGTGTCAACAACACGCCCAGCAATGAAAGAAACAAATGTGCCTTTCTCATGATCAATGATTTTGTTCACTTCAACAAAAAAAGTCCTGCCCGACAAGAAATGAGGTCCGGGTGGGGAGCAGCCCGCATCTCTGAATTTAGGAAACCTGCACCTTTTTGTATCGGAGGCAGAAAAAGTCGTTGATCCGTTTCGGAGGTAGAGAGCTTTCATATCAAAGGACTCGGTTAGCGACAATCGAAAGTAACCTGTCCTTACCAAAAAAGTCATTCACCCACCACAGAAGGCCGCATCAATCTCAAAGGCATAATTTACCATCCTGCACGAACATACGTGACCGCGAACGCATCTCCTTACATCGCCCGGTCGCCAGCTTTTACCGCCATAGCGTGCGCCCTTATGCCCTTTGCATCCATACGGCCGGTTAGATAACCAAGAGTTTTCGTTATTGCTTACCCGGAAGCGATAAACGGAGAAGTTGGCGGCATCCGAGTGAATTTGGAGGCTATTTTTGATGATCCATTGTTCAATAACCTGACAGTGCCTGTATGAAAAAGAACATCCTTGTATTAATGCTCGCTATCATAGCCATAGGCTTGATGGTATATGCAGGAATCACCGGTATTGCCCGCAACCATGATACCGGGCCTTTCTTTATCTTTCTTGCAGCTTGCAGTGCGACCGGGCTTTCGATCGACCTTAACCGCTTCATTAAGGAAAAAATCAGGCAAAATAAGATCAAGAAGTTCGGGCGATAGACAGTCCCGACACGATGTCGCCGTTTGCGACAAGAAAGGAACTCATTGCTGACCGGAAAGCGTTGCCCTTGTATGCTACCTGTTAGAATATACACGCGCAAGAGGATCTTCAATTACTACACCGGACTTTCATTCTTTGTATTCATCTGGATCTGCAAACTGGCTGACGACGAAATTCGACTGATTCGTCATGAAAAGATCCATTTTCTCCAACAACTGGAACTGCTCTTTGTCTTTCATTGGCTGTTATACGCGATGTTTTATCTCTTGACACGCAGTCGCGGTCATAACCATTACATTGCGTACCGATACAATCCATTCGAAATCGAGGCCTATAACAATGAGCATGACACGGATTACCTCCAAAGGCGGAGACCCTTCGCCTGGATTAACGCCGTAAAGGAGTATTGGCGACTCTATGGCGAAAATTTTGAGACCGTACGGCGCGAGCGCGTCATCTGATATTGAGGCTCATACAAAGGACGGTTATCGAGACAACTACCAACACCGGACATACGCGTTGCACCCATGTCGAAAAACGGCTTTTGACAACCAAAGCTCACCGGGGAAGAAACTCCAAATGAGCTTCACTCAACCTGCCATCCACATCTGGCAACGGGTCATCCAGTACCATTTTTTCAGATACCCGGCCCGTTCCCATGTCGACGAATTCCAAATAGCTTCGCCCCCTATTATTCCGACAATATCTCAATTAGGCCAGCGAGGGACTGTTGCATATATTCCCCCGTACCCGGCGCGTACCAGTTCATGAAGCGCGTCTCGTAATGGTCGTGATCATACATTTCGCGCGGCGTCAGATAACCAATATAGCCACCGTTGAACCCGGTCACCATGGGCGTGAGATCATACCGTGCACCAATGGAATCCAATACCGGATTGAATGCCCCGGAAAAGTCTGCGGGTGTCCCGAGAAGTACAATGTCCCCTATACGCAATGCGGTGAGAAACGCCGGGTACTCTCCAAAGGCAGCCTGAAAAAGCCATTTTCGAACCTTGAAGTCCTCACTGATCTTTACCTGTGGACAAGAAAGAGGAAGCGGAACCGTTACCATCATCAATGAAGTATCGGTCATGGAAGCAAGGCGGGATCGGTTTTCAAGAATAGAAGAAGAAACCTTCTCCGCCATCCAGGCAATGCATTCGTCTCCAGCCATAGGCGCTCCGAATCCATGACTAGCGACAGCGCCTGCCATGAACATCGCAAAATCATATCCCTTGGCTTCGAGCGAATCGACAAGAGCACCGGGGTAATCACGCGACAGGACGACGTCCTTTGAAAAAAGACAAGTCGCATGTGCTGTGTAACTCACAAGAATCAATTTGCTGCTGTCGTTGCGGTGGATTTCGACAATACGCGCATACGGGTCCTCGAATCCTCCATTGATCAGTCGGTTGTTAACGCCCTCGGGGATTGCAATTCTGCCACTCTTCATTTGGGCAGGCGCGAGGTTCAGCTGCGCGAGACTGATACTCTCCACAACCCGTTCCGCAATGAAGTCGACAATCTTCTCATCGTATTTTCCGTAAATGAAACGCGTCGCTCCCTTGCCCCAATTGCCTATCCCGTTGTGCGTATGCGTTGCTCCGAGGAAGGTGTTTGAAAGACTGAACCCGATGGCTGCCAACTTCTTTTCGAGTACCTGCGTAACCAATGGCGGAATTATCAGCAGATCAGCCGCTACAACGGCCACCCGTTCAGTGCCGTTGTCGATGACCATCGTTCTGACAAACAAGGAATCGCGAACGCCTGTCGCGATCTTACCGCGCCTGTTTCCATAACCTGCTGTTGCCGTGGGATACGAAGGCGTTAGATTCACCGCCGCGAACCCTACAGAGAATCCGCTTGAGGGAGCAGGTATTTCTGCTTGTTTCAACCGATCAAGATGAGTTTTCATCTCGTCGTATGCGGCAAGATCCTCCATCGGCGTCCGGTCTACCGGC
>CAZIAG010000007.1:265-9754 GCA_964537375.1 uncultured Roseivirgaceae bacterium | reverse complement strand
CCACCGCGCAAACAATAAATACGACGACGATGGCAAGGGATGCGACAACCACATAGAAAGTCCACCGGATTACTCTCCTCAACACCATGACTGCAAGATACTACTAAAGGCCGAATGCCCGACCTGAACAAAAGGGTCGTGGATTTCAGGATTACCGTGACACATTATATTATACGTGACACATTATATTATATAGGTATTGGCGGGGTCCGACGATCAGCCAGGTAAACACGTCCTAATAACTGTTAGCTTAATCGCGCCGATCTCGTTAATTTTGGGCCTGCGACCAAAAAACAATCGCATTTTCAGGGAATATGAGTGTAGAAACCGCAACCTCCGAGAAAAAAGAAAAACAACCCAGTCTGGCCGGACACCGAGATGCAGCGCCATACAAACCAAAGCACAAGGTTCGAATCGTTACGGCCGCCAGCCTTTTTGACGGGCACGACGCGGCCATCAATATCATGCGCCGAATCATTCAGGCGACGGGTTGCGAGGTCATCCACCTCGGTCACGATCGGAGCGTGGAAGAAGTGGTCAATACCGCGATACAGGAAGACGCCCAGGCTATCGCGATGACCTCCTACCAAGGTGGTCACATTGAATACTTCAAGTACATGTACGACCTCCTCCAGGAAAAAGGAGCGGGACATATCCGGATATTCGGGGGCGGTGGTGGTGTCATTCTCCCCGAAGAGATTCGCGAACTCATGGATTACGGCATCACCCGAATCTATTCACCCGATGACGGTCGTGCCATGGGTCTCCAGGGAATGATCAACGACTTGGTTGAGAAGTCGGATTTCCCCACCGGCGAGGACGTAATGACCGATCTCAGCGAGCTGACCACCTCCAACCATTTGGGCATCGCACGGCTCATCTCGGGAGCGGAGAACCATTACGAAAAACACAAGGCCATCTTTGATACAATCCGAAAAAAATCGGAAACGGTCAAGACGCCGGTCCTCGGAATCACTGGGACCGGGGGTGCAGGAAAGTCATCGATGGTCGACGAGATCGTGCGGCGCTTCCTGGCCGACTTCAAAGACAAGACCATAGGGATCATTTCCGTCGATCCGTCGAAACGCAAGACAGGAGGCGCGCTCCTCGGCGACCGGATTCGAATGAACGCAATCAACAATCCACGCGTCTTTATGCGCTCTCTTGCGACGCGGCAAAGCAACCTCGCCCTGTCGGCCCACGTGAAGGAGGCGGTGATGCTGCTCAAGGTCGCCGGCTTTGATCTCATCATCCTGGAAACGTCTGGTATCGGACAAAGTGATACAGAGATACTCGATCACAGCGACGTGGCACTCTACATCATGACGCCGGAATACGGCGCAGCAACGCAACTAGAGAAAATTGACATGCTGGACTTCGCCGATGTAATCGCGCTTAATAAGTTCGACAAGCGCGGCGCGGCAGACGCGTTGCGCGACGTCAAGAAACAGTACCAGCGTAACCACCAATTGTTCACAACCAAAGTGGACGAAATGCCGGTATTTGGTACCATAGCATCCCAATTCAATGACCCCGGAACCAATCAGCTTTACAAACAACTCATCGAAAAGATCAACGAGAAAACCGGGGCGAACCTCCAATCCACTTTCGAGATTACGCGAGAGATGTCTGAGAAGGTCTATGTCATTCCCCCGCACCGGACACGTTACCTCGCCGAGATCGCCGAGAACAATCGGTCCTACGATACTTGGGCTCGTGAACAGCGGGAGATCGCTCAGAGATTGTACGCGCTGAGGACTTCGATCGACACCCTGAAAGGTTCTCAGCTTGACGACAAAGACCGGTTAATCAAATCTCTTGAAGAACAGTTCGAGGCGACCCGGTTGAATCTCGACCCGGTAAACTGGAAAGCAATCCAGAACTGGTCCGCCAAGTCAGCGAAATACAAGGAACCGGTCTTTACCTTCAAGGTGCGTGACAAAGAGATTGGCATCAAAACACATACAGAATCACTTGCTCACCTCCAGATCCCTAAGGTTGCATTGCCGAGATACCAGGCCTGGGGTGACCTCCTTTTCTGGATGTTGCAAGAAAATGTTCCGGGCGAATTTCCCTATACCGCCGGCATCTATCCATTCAAGCGTGAAGGTGAAGATCCTACCCGTATGTTCGCGGGAGAAGGTGGACCCGAGCGTACCAATCGAAGGTTCCACTACCTCAGCCATGGCATGCCGGCCAAACGATTGTCTACTGCCTTTGATTCCGTTACTCTTTATGGCAACGATCCCGACTACCGCCCGGATATCTACGGCAAGATTGGCAATTCCGGCGTAAGTATTTGTTGCCTCGATGACGCGAAAAAACTCTACAGCGGATTCAACCTGGCCGATCCCAAGACATCCGTATCGATGACGATCAACGGCCCTGCACCGATGTTGCTTGGATATTTCATGAATGCCGCGATCGATCAGCAGTGCGAATTGTACATACGGTCAAACGGACTTGAAAAAGAGGTCGAGAAGAAGATAGACGAGATCTATCGCGACCATGAAGGAGAACATCCCAAATACCAGGGCGCGCTGCCAAAAGGCAATGACGGGCTCGGTTTGATGTTGCTGGGCGTTACCGGCGACCAGGTACTTCCTCGTGAAGTTTACGAAAAAATCAAAGCCGAAACCTTGTCACAAGTGCGGGGTACCGTGCAAGCTGACATCCTGAAAGAAGATCAGGCGCAGAATACGTGCATTTTCTCCACGGAGTTTGCCCTGCGATTGATGGGGGACGTCCAGGAATATTTCATTCGCAACAACGTCAGAAACTTCTATTCCGTCTCGATCTCAGGATATCACATCGCAGAGGCGGGTGCCAACCCCATCACGCAACTCGCGTTCACACTTGCCAACGGCTTCACCTACGTGGAATATTATTTGAGCCGGGGAATGGATATCAATTCCTTCGCACCAAACCTCTCTTTCTTTTTCAGTAACGGCATCGACCCGGAGTACTCAGTAATCGGTCGTGTGGCCCGGAGAATATGGGCGAAAGCACTGAAACACAAGTACGGCGCGAACGCGAGAAGTCAGATGCTCAAGTATCACATCCAGACATCGGGAAGGTCCCTTCACGCGCAGGAAATTGACTTCAACGATATTCGCACCACGTTGCAGGCGCTTTACGCTATCTACGACAACTGCAATTCGTTGCACACGAATGCCTACGACGAGGCAATCACGACGCCAACAGAAGAGTCGGTACGGAGAGCCATGGCAATCCAGCTAATCATCAACAAGGAACTTGGCCTGGCGAAGAACGAGAACCCGCTTCAAGGTTCATTCATCATTGAAGAGCTCACCGACCTCGTTGAAGAGGCAGTGCTCTCAGAATTCGATCGTATCACCGAACGAGGTGGCGTACTCGGCGCCATGGAGACCATGTACCAGCGTGGCAAGATCCAGGAGGAAAGCCTTTACTATGAGACCCTGAAGCATACGGGTGAATATCCAATAATCGGGGTGAATACGTTCCTCAGTTCAAAGGGCTCGCCTACGCTTATCCCACAAGAGGTCATACGTGCAACGACGGAGGAGAAAGAATATCAGATCAAGATGCTTCGCCAGCTCCACAGTTTCCAAAAGGAGAAGGCAGGAGTTATGCTGGAACAGGTGCAGCAAGCCGCCATTCAGAATCAAAACATCTTTGACGCGTTGATGGAAGCAACTAAGGTCTGCTCCCTTGGCCAGATAACGAAGGCGCTATTCGAAGTTGGGGGACAATATAGACGAAATATGTGACGCTATGCCAACAGACCTGGCAAACCGGCGAACCGACAAACCGATGCCCGCCACCTTTACTGGGCCTTGCTGAACCGCTTTCTCTCGTTTTCCGTCAGGTAGATCTTCCGCAGTCGAATCGACTTCGGGGTAACCTCGACGTATTCGTCTGACTGGATATATTCCAACGCCTCTTCAAGAGAAAATTTGATCGCAGGGGCGATTCGCATTTTCTCGTCAGCACCCGCGGCCCGGATGTTGGTGAGCTTCTTCGTCTTGGTGACGTTCACCACCAGGTCACCACCGCGACTATGTTCACCAATAACCTGCCCTTCATACACCGGTTCTCCCGGATCGATGAAGAACTTTCCACGGTCCTGGAGGTTATTCAAACTGTACGCGATCGCTTCACCTTGTTCCATCGCGATCAACGAGCCGTTGATGCGACCGGGTATCTCACCCTTATATGGCTGATACTCCTTAAACCGATGGGTCACGATCGCCTCGCCCGCAGTCACGTTTAGCAGGTAATTGCGCAAACCGATAATCCCACGGGACGGAATAATGAACTTCAGAATCATCCTTTCCCCCTTGGGCTCCATATTCACCATTTCTCCCTTGCGTTGGGAGACAGTTTCAATGGCTTTGCCTGCATCGCCTTCAGGCAAGTCGATGGTCAGTTCCTCAACGGGCTCGCATTTTACGCCATCGATTTCTTTGAAGATCACCTGAGGCTGACCGATCTGTAGTTCATAACCTTCCCTGCGCATCGTCTCAATCAGCACCGACAAGTGAAGCACTCCGCGACCGTAAACCATAAAGGAATCCGCAGAGCCCGTATCACCTACGCGGAGCGCAAGGTTTTTCTCCAACTCCTTATCGAGGCGTTCCTTGATGTGGCGCGACGTTACGTACTTACCCTCTTTACCGTAGAACGGCGAGTTGTTGATCGTAAACAGCATACTCATGGTAGGCTCGTCGATGGCGATGGATTTCATCGCCTGCGGATTCTCCGGATCGGCAACCGTGTCGCCAATTTCGAAGCCATCAAGTCCTACAAGGGCGCAGATCTCCCCCGCCTTCACTTCCTCGACTTTCTGTTTTTCGAAACCCTCGAACGTGTAAAGGTCTTTCAGCCGTGATTTGATCACGGTATGCGTTCCGCGCTTGACGAGGGCTACCGGCTGGCCAGCCCGAATGGTACCTCGATGAACACGTCCTATCGCGACCCGACCAATGTATGATGAATATTCCAACGATGTGATCAGCATTTGAGTCGTCCCCGTCTCCACCTTCGGTGCAGGAATATGCTGGATGATCCCGTCAAGCAACGGTGTAATGTCGTTCGTTGGATTTTTCCAGTCTGTGCTCATCCATCCCTGCTTTGCCGATCCGTAATATGCCGGGAAGTCCAACTGCTCTTCCGTGGCGTCGAGCTGGAACATCAAATCAAACACTTGCTCATGAACTTCGTCTGGAGTACAGTTCTTTTTGTCGACCTTGTTGATTACAACTATCGGCTTCAATCCCATTTGCAAGGCCTTTTGCAGAACGAAGCGCGTTTGCGGCATCGGCCCCTCGAACGCGTCAACAAGCAAGAGACAACCGTCCGCCATATTAAGTACCCGCTCGACTTCTCCGCCGAAGTCACTGTGACCGGGTGTGTCGATAACATTGATCTTGTAGTCCTTATAACGCACCGAAACGTTCTTCGCCAGGATGGTGATCCCGCGTTCACGCTCCAGATCGTTACTGTCCATAATGAGCTCCCCGGGCGTCTCGTGGTCTTTGAAGAGTTTGCCTGCCATAAGCAGTTTGTCCACAAGCGTCGTTTTGCCGTGGTCAACGTGGGCGATTATCGCAATGTTCCTGATCTTGTTTACATCCATAGGGGAAATCCCGGAAAAAAATTAGGGGGCAAAGATAGGGCAAATTCACCGAAATGCCCCAGGCCGCTTCGAAAATCCTCCCATCGGTGGGTGTGCGGGTGACGATCCAGGTTTGGCAACATTGCCGTTACCGGGTCGGGACGGAACAAAGAGGTTAACTCTTGCGGGCGAAACACGTTATTATTCGGCCGAGTCCCGGTCATCCAAAACAAACATACACTCGCCTGAAATAATGAAGAGCGTTGAAACTTCCGTGCACCCGTCATAACGAGAGTGGTGAAATAGATTGGGCACGAGCGGCAAGGGATCGCGCCGCGCTTCGCTATCGGAGTATGCATTCCCGCGGATCTTCTGTATCGGGCGGCGGTGGCCCTTTAGAACCTTAACCTCAGGAACGTCCCCATGGGAAGATGCGCCCCATTTGCCGATTTAAGGAAAAACTCTCCGAACTCGGCATTCCCGGTATTAAAATACGTCCTGGCTACATTCAGGCCTGCGATCGCGGACAATCCCACCGCGTACATGCTCAGGATAAAGAACGCGTTGCGACGCTCCAGCAATTCGCTGCTCATGCGAACCAGGTCGTCGAGTTGTTCCTGTAGCGTCCACTTTTCCCCCGAAGGTCCCCGGCCATAGGGAGGCGGGTCCATGATGATACCACTATACCGATTGCCCCGCTTGACCTCACGTCGCACAAACTTCAGCGCATCCTCATACACCCAGCGTATGCCGGAGAGTTGATTGAGTTGCATGTTTTGGTTCGCCCAATTCAAACCCGGTCTGGATGCATCGCAATGAATGACCTCCGCTCCTGCACTCCGCGCCACCACCGAAGCGGCCCCGGTGTACGCAAAAAGGTTCAGCACGCGACTGTGATTTGTATTCCAACTCCGAATAGTATCATAGTGAAATTTCCAGGTACTCCCCTGAGCGGGAAACACACCCACATGGGCTAATCCCGTCACTGCCATTCGCACCGGAAGATGCAGATCATTGTATTGATAACTAACCTGCCAGCTCTCCGGCATGCCAGCGGTGCGCGACCACCCTCCTTTTACCTCATCGCTGAAGCGGTACTTGTCTTTTTGTTCGCGAACGAAGCGGGCGTGAGCCATCTTTTTCCACTCACGTTCATCAAGCGTCCGTCGCCAAATCGCCTGGGGTTCGGGCCGAATGAGAATGTACTTCCCGAAGCGTTCCAGCTTTTCAAAATCGCCTGAGTCGATTAGTTCGTATTCTTTCCAGGATGCAGGGTGAACAAGTTTGATGTTCAATGGCGAAGCGTTGTTTCTGGTGTAAATTTAACAGGTCGTATCATCCCACAAAATGAAACATGGAACACAAGAAACCCTGAACCGCTTAACGCTACTCAATGACGTTACAAGGATGTCCAGCCTTGCGTCGTGAAATCAGCCTCGTTCTATTCGCTAAGCAATCCGCACCCGGGGGCAAAATATCCTTTTTCCAGATCAGGCAACCTGCCAGCGGACGACCGGCGAACCAATCGCTTTTTCAGCTTCGCCCGGCACCGCCGAAAAAGAACCTGGAACACGGTCGTTGGTCACCAAAACTTGGACCATGAACTTTGAACATTCGTCCCGGTGGCATCAATAAAGGCAAACTCATGCCGTCCGAAACACATCGCTCGAATCCTGACACCTGCTTTCGTGCTTAGCAACTTTCCCCTAAACTTGTATCATGCATTTTACGATCACCTCCACGCAAAACCCCAAAATCAAGAACATCCTGTCTCTGGAAAAACCCCGGGAACGCCGCAAACAATGCTTGTTCATCGTGGAAGGAAGAAAGGAGATCGTTACGGCTCTACGGGCTGGCTACCGGATTGGGAATCTATTCTTTTGTGAGGAACTCGTCACTCGCCGGGAGCTTGAGTCATTGGGGGCTTCAGAAAAACTGATGATCCCCGTTTCCCGCGATGTATTCGAAAAGGTGGCCGTTCGGGAAAATTCGGGTGGAGTCATCGCCGTAGCGGAACAAAAGACCCACCGGATAGAGGATATTAAACTCCGAAATCCACCCCTGATTCTCGTGCTGGAATCCGTGGAAAAACCCGGAAACCTGGGTGCCATCCTTCGCACCGCCGATGCCGCCGGACTTGATGCAGTGATCATTTGTGATCCGCAAACCGATCTCTACAATCCAAATGTGATCCGTTCAAGCATCGGCTGCATTTTTAGTGTACCCGTTGCGGTAACGACTTCCGTCGAGGCAATTCGCTGGTTGAAAAACAACGGTATCGCCATCTATTGCACGTATCTAAAATCTTCGCAACCCTACCATACAACAGATTTTACGAAACCTGCGGCCATCGTGATGGGCACCGAGGCTACGGGACTGTCGGACACCTGGATCGCCGCATCCACTGCGAACATCATCATTCCAATGCGTGGCAACATTGATTCGATGAACGTATCAACTTCCGCGGCCGTCGTCGTTTTTGAAGCCCTTCGTCAGCGCGGATTTTAAGAAAATAGGGAGTAACGCGCTTATAAAACTTGGTCAATTTTTGCTTACTTAGGGCAGCGTTACCTAACCTTCAATGGAGAAACGGCCCTTGTCCGATCCACACACGTATAACGACAAATTTCTCAACGCGTTGGCCGATGCGTTTCGTCTTCAGGAGCACATACTGAATTCGACGGATATCGCTATTTTCTCTGTTTCAACAGACGGGATCATCACCAGTTTCAACAGAGCGGCGGAAGGACTTCTCGGTTATAACGCCAACGACCTCATCGGTAAAGCCAACGCCATAACCTTCCATGAGTCGGACGAGGTATTGCGGCGTGCCCGTACACACAGTGGCTCGAAACCACGCAATGAACCTTCCTTCGATCACCTCGCAAAGATGATCGCCGCAAAGGGTGGCAGCTACCGCGACGAGTGGACCCTGATCCGAAAAGATGGAAGTCGCTTCCACGCCCAGCTTTCCTTGTCTACGCTGCGAGACGATCAGAACAAGATCGTTGGCTACATTGGTATCCCGGTCGATATTTCTGCCCTAAAAAAGTCGACCGAAGAAGCACGCGTCAACGAACAAAAATTCCGAATACTGGCTGAAAATCTCCCCGGAGCAATATACCTCTGTGAGAAAGAGCCGCCGTATCGAATGCTGTTCGTCAACGATTACATCGAAAAGATTACGGGTTATCCGGCTGAAGAGTTTCTCCGCGGAGATATACACATTGGCCAACTCTATCATCCCGAAGACGAAATCGCGGTGAACCAGGAAGTGCAGCGGTGCCTCTCGGAACGAATACGCTTCCAGCTCCAGTACAGGCTTCGCCATAAGTCCGGCGAATACCGCTGGATTGAAGAAGTCGGTGTCGGTGTTTTTGAAGATTCCGAGGTGACCATGCTCGAAGGATTTCTCTCCGACATCACCGCGCAGAAGGTGGCAGAAGAGACACTCCGAAAGATGGTGAATGAGAACAGCGTCGTCTTCAACAACGCCGTAAGCCTCAACGTTATCGCCGGTTTTGATGGCTCCTTCAAACGTGTAAGTACGTCGTGGAGTACGTTTACCGGCTGGACGGAAGAGGAACTCACCTCTACACCTTATATCAAGTTCGTTCATTCTCACGACAAGGCCGCGACCTTGCAGGCTATGCAATATCTCAAAGAGGGTCACAAACTGTTTACATTTGAGAACCGATTTCGCTGCAAGGATGGGTCGTATCGATGGTTCCTTTGGGGGTGTGAACCAGACCTGAGATCACAGATCATCTACTGCTCCGCCGTCGACATCACTGAACGGAAAAAGTCGGAAGAGAAACTGATCAACTCGAAGAAGGATCTCGAATCCATAGCCATGAAGCTGCAGGAACAGAACCGCCAGCTCGACGAGT
>CAZIAG010000007.1:0-255 GCA_964537375.1 uncultured Roseivirgaceae bacterium | reverse complement strand
CTGCGCTCTCCCGTGGGAAATATCCAGGCCCTGATCAACCTGCTCGACACAAACAGCACAATGGAAGATTACAAAGTGATCTTCGAGAAGCTCAAGAATGTAGCCAAGAACCTTGGCGAAACCATGAACGACCTGATGGACACGCTAAAGGTAAAGACACAGACCGACGTGGAACGTGTCGAGATCAGGTTCAAGGAAATGCTCGACAAGGTCGTCCAGTCGCTGGAAGGTGAATTGATCGTCGCAGAAGCCTCC